>NZ_RAQN01000007.1:0-127493 GCF_003664375.1 Candidatus Rickettsia colombianensi | reverse complement strand
CGCACATTAAAACAACTTAATAATTCATCTTTTTGTTGCATATTCATGATTTCAATCCTTAAATTTTAGTAATTCAAAAGTACATCCTTGCATTTGAAAAGCATCAGCTAAGCCATTCATATAACGGTTACGAACAAAATAATCATAAAAACTTGATTTTGCTTGGATAATTATTTTTTTATTTTGAGTATCTTCCATGATTACTGCTAGCTTACTAAAGGTCCCTATATCAACATATCTACTATAGCGTTCAATTAGGAATTTTCTAACTTTGTACCACACTGAAGCTGGATCTAATTGTTTGCTTAATGCAAATAAATAAGTTTGATCAGCTTGTTTAGGCTCATTTTCTTTTTGACTTACAGCATTAACCAATGGTGAAATAATTTGTAACTGTTTGACTTGGGCTCCATAAATGCTTTGTACTTGCTGTAGTATTTTATCTTTGCTATGTTCTGCAAGCGTAATATCTTTAAGCAATTTGATTTGATATTGATTATCTAGCACACCCATAAAACAGCAAGAGCTTAGCAACTCATATGCTGTATCGAAATCGACACTACCAACAATCTTACGTTTTAGCTGAGCTTGTTTGCTAGTATTGTTACTGCTTTCTATCTTATCTAGATATTGTTCCTTAGCTTTGTTTAAGTTGCTAGATTTAAATTGAAACATACTACTATTTACTTGAGTAGCTTCTCTTAGCTCACAAACTAAAGCCTTAGCCATATAGGTTAAAACCACCTTTTTATGTCCGAAATGATGTTCTGGATATTGTTCTGCCAACTTCAATAATAGTTTGTTAATGAAGTCTAAGTTGAATTCTCGACGAGACTCAACCTGCAATAAATCAGCATCTTCTTGGCTTAATGGATAAAAATCTGCTAATTTCTTTCTTTTGAACCAGCCTTTATTCTTTACAGATTCTACTGCTGAATCATTATTAGCTGGTGATGCTATTTGCTTACATCTTGCCTTATCAACCTTATCAAGAACTGCTTGCAATGCCTTATTAACCTGTAATGGACCAATGATAAAATGACTTTCAGATGTTTTAACATTTTCACTCTCTTGCTGATTATTAGCTGATCTTGTTGTTTCGAATTTTAACTCTTGTGTAAGATTTTGTTTTGGTGAATATTGTAGTAATTACTGATTTTGCACAGTTTCATTTTGTTCATTTTGCAAAATTATAGATTCACTAGATCTAGATTTATTAGATATATTTTTATTATTATCTATATATATTGTCTCATCCAAACTTTTTTGGGGTTGGCCAAAATTTCTTTGGGTTTCACCCCAAAGTTTTTTGGAGTTGATGTAAAATTTTTTTCATTTTTAGATGGTATTTTGCTAGAAGCAGGCTGGAAATTTCTAGCCAACTTAATACAAGGAGTATTGCGGCATTTAATGCCATATTTTACAATAGTTGCTTTATAAAACTCAATAAATCCTCCATTTTTTAGCTCAAGCATGCACTGTCTAACACGTTCTTGACCAACTCCCAATTGTTCTTCAAAGAAATGATAGGTTTCTTGAAGTTCATCGATACTGTTATTGTAGTAGATTTGCAAGCGGAAGACTATGAGAGAGATAGGAGTTGTCTTGAGGTTTTACTTAAAATTTTACCATTACTAGAGGAGAGGTGATTCCATTCAGGAGGGATAAAATTACCAACAAAATTGTAGAAAATGATTGAATTTTTATCATCAAAATTACGCGTTGCACAATCAGAAGTAAAATGTGATGAGCATATAGTGTGCATAAGACCTCAACTTAAACATCAGGTTTAATCGAGGTAATAGAGCAATTAAGACACTATTTTTAAAAACATGAGGAGCATATAAGCAGCACATGGAGTAGGGAGGTAAAATTTAGTAGATTAAGAAAAGCTTTTAATAAATACCAATTCATTATCGGATGAGTGTTTAGTACTGAATTCATAGTCTAAATATGAGAAATTCTTAAGTAGCTCAGGTGAGTCAATTAGGTTGTTAGCAATAACGTTAACCATATTCCCTCGAGCTTTTTTAGCATTTATTCCAATTGTTGATAATTTTCCGTTCCTGTTTTCTTTAAAATGAACGTTAACTAATTGATATTTAAGTTTATTTGGATTTATTACAGATGAATATTCTTGTGATGCTAGGTTGAGTAAATATTTATTTTCATGCTTAGCAAGAATTTTATTAATATAATTAGTGACTTCATCTTGCCAAAAGCTTGTTAAGTTTATTTCATTTAATTTTGTTGCCATTTCTAATCTATACGGCTTAATAGCATCTAGCGGTTTTAAGGCTCCGTAAAGACCTGATATAATAAGCAAATGTGATTGCAGGAAATTTATTTCATGATTAGTTAATTTTTCTGCATGTATATTATTAAAAACATCTCCTGCATAAGCAAAAATAGCCGCTTTACTCTCTTGATTATCAAAATCCTTAAATCTTTCTTTATTTATATGCGCAAGCTTTGCACTTATATTCATTACTTTCGATAATTGATTCTCAGAATAGTTTTGGAGTGTAGAAAGTAACTGATTAGTTAAATTAGGGAATATACGAGAAGTTAGCCCTGTTTTAGGAGCTAACTTCTCAAAATTAAGAGTTTTAGCAGAAGAAATAATAACAAGCATTCCTATCTAACCGGAGTACTCGGAAGAGATGAGGTAGTGTTAGTGATATTTCTGTTAATATTATCGATTGTTTTCATAATTGCATAACTTGGATCACCGTCAAGTTCTACTACTTCTTTTGATTTCGTAGTTTTTTGACCGGTACAGCCAATTAAAGCTATAGAAGCAAATAAAATTATTAAATATCTTATCATAAACACCCTGTTTTAATTTTACACTTAAGATAGTTGCCTATTATTATAATGTCAAGTGAGAGGAAAATTTTATTACCCTACCCTATAACCTTTAAGTAATAGTCTAAAGATTCTTCATAATATTTTAAATCTAATTCTGCATAATTTAAATTAGGTTCCTTTTCGCTTCTTTCTATTTCGGGTTCAGGTTTAGGCTTATCATAATTTTTTCTAGTTTTTAAATAATATTCTAAAGTTTCTTCATATTCCCATCTAGGTAGAGGGTGATCATCAGATTCTTTTTCTAAATATATCATTATTGATGATATTTTTTCCTTTAAATTCATTACATAATTCTTCAAAAATAGGATAATATTCTTTCTTATTAGATACTAAAGGCATGATTGTTGATTTACTATCACTTAAGCAATTATATAATGCTTCAAAAAAAGAATCATATTTCCCATTACCTATAATATCGTGATATATAAGAGAATCTATATTGAGTGCTTGAATAACCAGCTTCCCATCTATCGATAATATTTTTTTGAAGAGTTCTAAATCTTCAATATGAAGAGCCATGGAAAAAATATTATTATGTAGTACCATGCTTTTTATTATTTTCCACTTTCTCTATAGTACTATACTTAGACCATTCCATAACTTATTTACTCCTTAAATAAATTTTTAGGCATTCGGTAATAAACTGTATTATAGAATTTTTCGACAGAGTTCTTCCCAAACTCTACTTCTAGAGGTAATTTGTATGTCGATCCGGTATTCGCATCCTCACGTACGCTTTTGTACGCTGCGGTGCTACGTTCCGTGTCTCCTTCAAATTCCTCTCTATAAGCGAATTTGGAAAGAACTCTACTTTCAGGGAATTTGCGTTTGCGGATAGAGAAATTACCAAAATTTCTGATTTCGATACGCTTTTGTTCTTTAAGAGATTCGTTTAAATAATCTAAAATGAACTCTACTGAATCTTTAACATCTTCTTTAGAAAGATAATTCAGCTTATCATGTATTTTATCTATTAAATAATTCTTAGTAATCATTATTAAAAAATCGCTTTGATTCCGTTAAAACTATTTTTAAAAAAACTAGGTGTTATACTATCAAAATCTTCAAGTATTATGTCCATTAATTTTGGTTTTGGTTTTAATTGATAATCTTTAACTAGTAGATTAACATTAATTTTCTTAACTTCCTGTAACCATTTTAATGCAGTATCTTCCGAGCCTATAGCATCCACAAGCTTTAACTTTAAAGCCTGACGACCTGAATATACTCGTCCGTCTGCGAGCTTTTTTACTTCTTCTATAGGAAGATTACGCCTCTCTGAAACCAGTTCAAGGAAGAAATTATAAGTATCTTCTATATTTTGCATAATGGCTACCCGCACTGCTTCCGTCAGTTTTTCGGTAGGATTTGGGACGGCTTTTAATTCACCCGATTTGAAATTATTAAATTTAATCCCCAATTTTTGAGCAAGCTCCGTCACCTCGGCTGTTTGTAGTATTACACCGATTGAACCCGTAATAGTTCCGTTATGGCTGACAATATAATCACCTCCAAGAGAGATTAAATAACCGCCGCTTGCAGCCATTGTTCCCATAACTATCACTACCGGTTTTTTTTCAGATATTTTACGCAGAATATTATAAATTTTTTCAGAGCCGACTACCGTACCGCCGGGAGAATTTACGTTAACTATTAAAGCTTTAATATGAGAATCATCGATTATTTTTTTGAGCTTTTTGTCACGCTTTTCGTCTTCAAGAATTATTTCGTCTATTAATACGGAAGCTATATAGTCTTCATTACTATTAATAGGTAAAACCTCTTTTGGAGCAAAATCTTTACCGACTAGTAAGAATACGATAGCAATTAAAATAATAGCTGCTAGCTTCCAAATTAACAAACGAGATTTTATTTGTCTTCTTTCAATTAAATAATCGGATGATATATTCATGATTTCTTATGTTTAAATACTAAAATTATTAGTGCTTTAAATTAATACCGTGGTCAAGCCACGATATAACAGCGGCGGAATTAATCCACGCAACAATGCTTCGCGGGAATGACATTAAGTATTATAAACCGTTCTTAGGACGTTCAGGACTCTTCATCATCTCAAAAAACTCACCGTTAGTTTTATTATTTTCAAGTTTTTTGAGTAAAAATTCTATTGCTTCACTGCTACCCATCGGATCGATAATACGACGAAGAACCCACATTTTATTTAATATTATTTTATCTACTAACAAATCTTCTTTTCTAGTTCCTGATCTAGTTATATCAATAGCCGGATAAATACGCTTATCGGCAATCTTACGATCTAGAACTATCTCGGAATTACCTGTACCTTTAAACTCCTCAAAAATTACCTCATCCATACGAGAACCGGTTTCAATTAAAGCCGTACCGATTATAGTAAGCGAGCCACCGTTTTCGATATTTCTTGCTGCTCCGAAAAATCTTTTCGGTCTTTGTAGTGCATTAGCATCAACACCGCCCGTTAATACTTTCCCTGATGATGGTACTACAGTATTATAAGCACGAGCTAAACGTGTTATCGCATCTACTAAAATCACCACATCTTTTTTATGTTCTACTAAACGCTTTGCTTTTTCAATAACCATTTCTGCAAGCTGCACGTGCCTACTTGCCGGTTCATCGAAAGTAGAGCTAACAACCTCCCCACGCACGGAACGTTGCATATCTGTTACTTCTTCAGGTCTTTCGTCTATTAACAGTACTATTAAAAATACTTCCGGATTATTGGTTGTAATTGCATGTGCTATATTTTGTAATAATACGGTTTTACCTGTACGAGGCGGTGCTACTATTAATGCACGTTGCCCTTTACCCATAGGGGCAACAAGTTCAATAACTCGTGTACTAAAATCCTTACTATCTTTACTATTATTTTCAAGTTCTAATCCTAGTTTTTCATCAGGATATAAGGGAGTTAAATTATCAAAATGAACACGATGATAAGCTTTAGAAGGGTCTTCAAAATTTACTCTATTGACTTTCAGTAAAGCAAAATAACGCTCCCCGGCTTTTGGAGCTCTGATCTGACCTTCTACCGTATCACCGGTACGTAGACCAAAACGACGAATCTGACTAGGAGAGATATAAATATCATCAGGACCTGCTAAATAGTTTACTTCCGGCGAACGTAAAAAACCAAAGCCGTCAGGTAGTACTTCAAGTACCCCCTCTCCCACTATTAAACCTCCCTGCTCTACAGATTTTTTCAAAATTGCAAAAACTAATTCTTGTTTAAGTAATGAATTAATATTTTCAATTTTTAATTCTTCTGCTTGAACTTGTAGTTCCTCCGGTAATTTACGTTTTAATTGTTTTAAATTAATAATATTACCGTTCTCTGCAAAATTATTATGATTGTTATTGGATTCGGTATTGTTAAGTTCTTCTGTGGATTCTTTATTAGTTGTGTTCATTATTTTATTATTAATAGATTATAATTGAAAAGTTGAGTTAGTAATTAAGTTTAAAGGTAAGTAATATACTTATTTAAATTAGGAATCAAATTAGATTTTTAGAAAATTTTATTTATTCTTGTGGTTTGAAGAATTATTTATCTTGTTAGCTTATAAGAGCTGTCTATGTATGTAAAAGCATACTAACAACGTAATAGCACATTGTCAATCCAAATCGTCATTACGAGGAAATTACGAAGTAATCTTGGGAGTTTATTATATTTCATGAGATTACCGCACAGCCTACGGCTGCGTAGCTCATGACGACTCAGGTAACCTCTCTTCGCAATGACGGATAAACCAATCCACGTAACTCTATAAATCCTTTGATTTTAACAATAACACATTTGTATTAAGTAATGGAATGAATACGTTTTTAACTTCGTTTAATAAGACTTCATTGCTTATTTCTTGGTTTAATTCGCTACGTACCGCATCAAATATTTCTCTTAAACTTTTCTCTTCTACCATATATTTGAAAATATATTTAGTACTTCTAAATATCGATATTGAGATATTAACATTATTTAGCACTCCATTATTAATAGTAAAATTAATAACATTATTTACTGCTGAAGGATTAGACTCCAAATGTTCATAAATTTGTTTAGCAAAATTGGCGATATTATGGAAGTACGGTATATTATCAAGATCATCAAACGAGGCTACACTATCTTTTTGATTTGATACGTAAAATGAATGTTTAATAATATTACCGGTAAGTATTTCGGAAATTGCTTCTCTAGTTACTTTATCCATCTTTTTAACTTTTTGCAGAAGTGAAAAATCTTTTATATAATTTTCCGGTCTTAATAAAATTTTCTCTAAAGGATCAAGATAATCAACAAAATTTAAGTCTGCTTTTTCTACGAACTCATATAACTCAGGAACGGAATAGGCTCTATCCTGTTTGTGCAGGAACATATCATAAACTCCAACATCACCGAAATTTTGGTAATCTGAAAATAACTCCCAACCTCTTTTATACCAGTTAGTAGCAGGCAGGTTATCTAGAATTAGCTTTCCGTTCATTACTTCTTCGACACGGCTTTTAGTATCTTTATTTATCATTTTCATTAAATCCTGAATTTGATAAACACCGGTACGTCCGTATTTAGCATATACCATTAAACCCATACCACCGGTCGGCTTTAAAGAAGCTTTTAGATTTTTTAAACCTTCATCAGGATTTGCTAAATGATGAAGCACGCCGGTACAATTTATATAATCGAATTTTCCAAGTTTTAGATTAGGTATATTTAATATTGAATCATTAATCCATTTAATATTTTTAAGACCTCGTACTTCTGCACGTTTTTGTGCTACTTCCATGCTAGGCTTGCTAAAATCTAGATATATTATTTCGGCATTTTTATCTTTTAACTGTTCAGCAAGATAAATAGTTGAATCACCGGTGCCGCCGCCTGCTATTAAGCATCTAAAATTATTATTAAAATTTTCTTTTCCTTTATATAGAAAATGGTTTAATTCTCCTAAGAACTCACCGCAAATTACAAGTAAACGTTCTTTTTCTTGATTTGGGTCTCTGAAAGGATAAGGATAATCTTGATAATGCTCTTGTACTTCTGCTAAATCTTTAGAAATTGTAGTATTTTTTGTTTTCTTTAAATCATTCATAAATTATTATTTTTTAAGTTGTTATTATATATACTTGTCTATCTACTCTTTTAGAAGTATATCTTTTATAATTAATTGAATAATATAATTATCTTGCCAATTATTTGTTTTTAACGTTCCTATTGCGGTAATATTTTTTGCTTTAGGGTTTAATAAAATATCTTCAAATGAAGTTCCTACCGAATTAAAAGCAATAGCAGATAAGGCTTTAGTACCAAAGCCTCGCTTATTTGGAACAAGCATACATTTAATATGCTTACTTCCAACGATATCCGCTTTTAATACAAATAAATCATCGAATTTAAATATAGGCTCATGATTTCCTTGACCGAAAGGCTCTAAAGTGTTTAATTCCTCCATTAAAGGGAAATTCACACTATTAACCGTTAAATCAATATCATATTCCGCATGCTTATAATTTTCTAGTTTATTTATACTAATTCTAAAAGCATTATTAAAAAAATTCTGCAATTCTTGTAATTTTTCAGCAGTTACGGTAAAACCTGCCGCCATAGCATGACCTCCGCCTGCTATTAGCAAATCTTTGCTTTTAGCATTGATAATTTCAGCACCAAAATCAATACCTAAAATAGAACGGCATGAAGCTTTACCAATCCCGTCATTTAAAGCTATAACTGCCACCGGCTTATCAAATTTTTCTTTTAATCTGCCGGCAACGATTCCTATAACGCCTGGATGCCATCCTTCTTTTACGATAAATAATAAACTACTATCTTGTTGTGTCAAAGCAATTTCCATTGCTTCTTCTATCATTAATAACTCAATTACTTTACGCTCATTATTATGTTTTTCAAGTTCTTCAGCTAATTTATTTGCTTCATTAGAACAACTAGTAGATAGGAGATTAGCCCCTAAACTTGACTTTCCTACTCTACCGCCTGCGTTGATACGCGGACCTAGAATAAACCCTAAATGATAACATTTCGGTATTTCATTAAGCCCTGCCATATCATATAATGTTTTAATCCCTATATTTTGCCTTTGTTGCATTACTTTCAATCCGCTTGCGACAAATGCACGATTTAAGCCTGTTAATTTCATCATATCGCAAACAGTACCAAGAGCCACTAAATCTAGATACTTCATTAGATTAGGCTGAAGCATTGTTTGCGTGAAATAATTTTGCTTCTTTAAATTCGATAATATTGCAGTTGCAAATAAGAAAGCAACTCCTACGGCTGCCAAATGTTTATATTCGCTTTTTTCATCAATACGATTTGGATTTACTATAGCTACTGCATCCGGTAATATTTCCGTAGCTATATGATGATCGATTACTATAACATCAAGATTAACGTCTTTTGCGTATTTTAGGGCTTCATGTGCCATAGCACCGCAATCAACCGTAATTAATAATTCTGTGCCGTTATCTTTAATTTTTTGCATAGCAAAAGGAGTTGGACCGTATCCTTCAGCTATACGATCGGGAACATAAATATCACATATTATATTTAAATCTCTAAAAATATTTTTAAGTAAAGCGGCTGAAGTAGCACCGTCCACATCATAATCGGCAAAGATACATATTTTTTGGTTATTTAAAATAGCTTTAACGGTTCTATCTACAGCCTTTTCCATATCAAGTAGATGAAAAGGATCAGGTAATAAATTTTTGATTTTCGGTATCAAAAAATTTTCTACTTCCTTTAGATTATTTACTCTTAATGATACTATCCTAGCAAGTAAATCACTAATTTTGAAACTACGACATAACTCGGTGACTATATCTTCGTTAATCAGTTTCTGCTGCCAGATTTTACCGTTTATAGATGCTTGTGGTTTCATTTGTTTATTAGGCTGTATTTTTGCTGTATATCGTCATTGCGAGTAGGCATTGTTGCGTGGACCGGTAAAAAAGCCACGGGATGGAATGATACAGTGGGTTTTACCGGTCCACGCAACAATGCCTACTCGCAATGACGTGTACACTTTTATATCTCCAAAAGTTTCTTAGCTTCATCATCTGCAATTAAAGCTTCAACAAACTCATCTAATTGTCCGTTTTTAACTACTTCATCTATCTTATAAAGTGTTAAGTTTATTCTATGGTCGGATACTCTTCCCTGTGGGAAATTATAAGTACGTATCCGCTCCGAACGATCTCCCGAACCTACCTGCCCTCTTCTGCTATCGGCTCTTTCTTGTTCCTTTTTACGTCGTTCTTCTTCATAAATTCTAGCACGTAGAATTTTTAACGCCTTTGCTTTATTTTTATGCTGTGACTTCTCATCTTGTAAGGCTACGGTAATACCGGTAGGGATATGGATTATACGTACGGCAGAATCGGTAGTATTAACGTGCTGTCCGCCAGCTCCTGAAGCTCTATAAGTATCGATTTTTAAGTCTTTATCTTCAATTTTAATATCAACCTCTTCAGCCTCAGGAAGTACCGCAACCGTTGCTGCCGAAGTGTGAATACGTCCTTGTGATTCCGTTTCCGGTACTCTCTGCACTCTATGAACGCCTGACTCAAATTTGAGTTTAGAGAATACATTTTTACCTTTGATCGACGCCGATGCTTCTTTATAACCGCCTACTCCCGTATCGGAAATTGCTAATATCTCAAAACGCCATCCTTTTAACTCAGCATATCTTTGATACATATTAAAAAGTACGGCAGCAAAAAGTGCGGCTTCTTCTCCGCCGCTTCCTGCTCTAACTTCAATAATAGCACTTTTACTATCCGCATCATCTTTCGGTAATAAAGCAATTTTTACGGCTCTTTCAAGTTTTGGTAACGAATTTTCAAGAGTGTGGATTTCGTCTTCAATCATTTCTAAAGTAGCATTATCAAGTCCTACTTCTAGCTTAAAATTATTTGCTTCTTCAAGCTCAGATTTAGCCTTATTATATTCTTTAATTTTTGCTACAACATCTTCAAGTTCGGCATATTCTTTAGATGCCTTAACAAACTCATCTCCCATAATGCCGGAAGATAGTTTTTTGCCTAAATTTTCATATTTATCTAAAATTTTTGCTAAATTATCCGAAAAACTCATGTTATTTGTGATTTATTTTTATTATTGTCATACCGCGACTTGATCGCGGGATCCAGCTTAAAATACTAATATTATTAGTATTTTAAATTGTTTTTATGGATCCCGTGGTCAGACAGAGGTGAAATTGATCCACGCAATAATGCCTGCTCGCAATGACGACTTATATCAACATCAAAGCGGGGCTCTCTATAAACTTTTTAAATGCTGCCAAGAACTCAGCACCGACTGCTCCGTCTACTACTCGGTGATCGGCAGAAAGAGTTACGTCCATAATTGTTGCTATAGTTATTTGATCATTCTTGACTATAGCACGTTTTGAGCTACTACCGACGCCCATTATACAACTTTGCGGTGGATTAATTATAGCATTGAAATTCTTAATACCGTACATACCAAGGTTAGAAATGGTAAACCCTCCGCCCTGAAATTCTTTGGGGGTTAATTTATTATCTTTTGCTTTCTTTATTAATTCTTTCATTTCACGAGATAGTTCTATAATATTTTTTTGATTGGCATTTTTAACTATCGGCGTAACAAGCCCATTTTCAATTGCTACTGCTACTGAAATGTCAACATTATTGTAATATCTAATCGCATCTTCTCCCCAGCTAGCATTGGCATTTGGCACTTCTTGTAAAGCTTTGGCTACTGCTAAAATAATAAAATCATTAACCGATATCCTTGTTGATTTATCTTCAGAAAAAGATTTATTAATGTCTTCTCTTATATCTAACAATTTATCGACATTACATTCTATAGATAAATAAAAATGCGGAACTGTTTGTTTAGATTCAAGCAGACGCTTGGCTATAATCTTACGGATGTTATTATTTGGTACTAAACGATATTCTTCAGGATTTCTACTAACTATTTTATTATGAACAGTGCTAGGAGTATATGATAAGATATCTTGTTTAACTATTCTACCGTGCGGACCACTACCTTTCACGCTCTCAAGCCTAATATTCCCTATTTTTGCAAGTCTTTTTGCAAGTGGTGAGGTGAAGATTTTACTAGTATCATGTTTTATAACTGCTACCTGTTCTTCTACATTAGCTATATTCTCGTGGGGTTTTGGAAGATTAGTATCTGTTTCCGGTAACGGTGATACACTATTATTTTTTGCAATAAACGTATCAATGTCCGTTTTTTCTTCACCCTCTTCGCTTAACACGGCAATTAAAGAGTTAACAGGTACATTTTGACTATTTTGTGGGATAACTATTTTGGCAAGTATACCTTCGTCTACTGCTTCTACTTCCATCGTTGCTTTATCGGTTTCAATTTCGGCAATTACTTCCCCGGGATTAACTTTGTCCCCTTCTTTTTTTAACCACCTAGCTAGATTTCCTTCCGTCATAGTTGGAGATAAAGCAGGCATTAAAATTTTAATCGGCATAACTTATTTAGATTTGATTTTTTATTATTGTTATTACACGTCATTGCGAGGAGGTATCGTTGCGTGGATATCACCCCGTCATTGCGAGCAGTCGTAGACTGCGTGGCAATCTCATGAAATAATAACAAACTCCTGAGATTGCTTCGTCAATTGCTATGCAATTTCCTTGCAATGACGATTTGAGTAGCTATTGCACCTTAATATTAGGGCTAACTATCATTATCATCTGCTTACCTTCCATTTTAGCATGCTGATCGATTTTAACGAGTCCTTCGAGTCCTACTTCTATACGTTTAAATAGTTCTTGACCGACCTCTTTATGAAGAATCTCTCGCCCTTTAAACCATAAAGAAATTTTTACTTTATCTCTGTCTTTTAAAAATTCTTTTATTTTTCTTAGCTTAGTTTCAAAATCACCTATACTAATATTAGGTTTAAATTTCATCTCTTTAAGTACGACGATTTTTTGCTTTTTGCGTGCTTCATGCAAACGCTTTTTGCTTTCATACTTAAACTTACCAAAATCTAGAATTTTACAGACAGGGGGTACAGCATTCGGTGATATCTCGACTAAGTCAAGACCGGCTCTTTCCGCCATATCTAATGCTTCTCTAATATTTACGACGCCGTGCATTTCGCCGTTTTCGCCTACTAGACGAACTTCTCTAGCTCTGATTTCTCTATTAGCCTTAGGAAAATTATTTTTAGAAATAAAATTTCTCCGTATTATGTTTATAAATAAATATATATATATTGCATTTAACTTATTTTATTTAAAATTACAAGTAAATAAAATATTTTATCTTTAATTTTATTTAGAAAGCTTTAAAAAAATTGAAACTACAAGGCAAATTCCAAATATTAATAAACAGATTCGTGTTAATTTAGCGACTCTTTCCTGTATTTTCAAGTTTTTTAGGTCTATAGCATGCTTATGAGCTTGTTCTTTTTGTGCCATATGTATTAATTCCTGTAAAGTACCGGGATAAATACTTTCATACTCACTGATTAAATCAATTGGCGGTAATATATGTTCAAAATTTTTACGGTAAAAATTATTATCAGGCTCATTTACACTAAAAGTCTTAGCATAACCTTTATTTAATCTATTATTTCTGTTAAAAAAACATTTAGTCTCTTTCATATTCCTTTTTTATTTTTTGAAATGTATATAATATATTACTTTCAACTATTTTAAAATAATCAATTAATTGCGTTTCTTTTTTTTGCTGTTGTTTGGAGCTTTTCATATTTATTATATTCTTTAGCTCTGCATATACTAGTTTTATAAAACTTTGTTTCATTGATTATACTAAATTTATAAAATCTTTTTTTGGTATTAGCGGTTCGCCCCTAAAATTTATAGCATTATTAAATTTATTGCAACAGGTCATAAAATTTTTATCACATCCGGCAGTAATTTTTACTTCCTCGGCATCTTTAGCATAATCCGGTATAATATCCTCTAATATAATCAAATCACCGAAATTGCTTAGAACTTTAATGCTAAAACGATTTTTGCCGAATATAATTTGACTGCCGTTATAATAGCTGTTTTCTTTATCTAAATCTAGTATTCTTAAACTTTCCTTGAGCATTTCTTTAACCTTATATATGCCGCTATATAAAGCTTTATCTATTTTACATTTACTATCTCTGAAAACTGCTCTACATGTTTTGCTATATCGATTAATTATAGTCTGATTATTATTTTACCGTTTCGGGTTTTAAATGTATTTAAAAGTTTAAATCGTATTTTGTATACAAAGTACAATAATATGTAACGAAATGCTCAAAAACCTTGTCAGTATCTATTATTATTTTAACAATAGCATTATTTAAATCCATTGTCGTCGTAATGCCGTTTTCCTCAAAAATACCTTCAATTATTATATGGTTTTGTGCGGAATCGTTAAATGCCGCTTCTTTTAAATCTAAACCGGAATTCGGCAAAAAAATTCTCTCTTCACTTTTTATAGCATGATCGCTATTTGTTAAGTTTAATTCCTCACCGCTAGCTAGCTTAATTTGAAAATAATAAACAAAATTCGCAAGCTTTGTAATCACTTCTAGATGATAAAATACTCATATATACTCCTGATAAATAAAACAGATAGACGAAGTTTAATTTGGAAAAGAGCAAGGCACTTTGAAGCTTATGACCGCAGCGTATATATAATACGTGAGGATTATAAGCAAAAAATAACGCTGCCAATTTTTCAAATTAAACGAGTATAGCTACCTCTACTAATTCTATGTTGGATAATTCTATAGAGCCGTCATTACAATAAGAATATTCAAAACTATCTATACTAAATCTAACAGCTACGTCAAAAGTAAAATCAGCAGTTAAAATTACATCTTGACCTAAGGGAATTGGTAAGGTACTATACCATCGTTGTAATCTACAATGCCCATAGCTCTTACATTATTAATATATAGAATTACACTATTATTAACCGGTTTAGTGATAACTCGTTCGTAAGGAGCAATAGGATCGCTATATATCTTCTTTAGCTGAAATTTATTTAAATTGTCGTCACCCTTAGCACTCATTCCGTTCATTACTTTATAATTGGCATAATCCCTAAATCTAAAAGCAAAATTACTTCCACGTCTTGCTTTAAAAAAGCTATTAAATTGCTCAAATTCTGTACTGCTTAACTTTGCATTTTTGATTAAATATTTCTGACAGCCATAGTTGTGGTCTAAATGTCTTGCTTCTCTACCGGATTTAGTTATAGCATGAGAAGTAGAAAATTCCGGCTTCCCAACCGCAAAACTTTCAATAAATTCCGGCATGCGTATATCGTGAAAATTCATAAGATACCTTGAGCTGTTATATTTGTTATGTCATTCCTGCATAAGGTTTGTTTGTGTTGATACCAAATCATCATTGCGAGCGACTAAAAGGAGCGTGGCAATCTAGGTTCTGTGTACTTTTAATAGAATAATCATAATTATGGCTCTTTTTAGCTGCAAATTATCAGATTTTTTTGAAATATGAATAACTATTCCTTCACAAATCTTATTAATTTTCGCTTAAAAATATCTCATAATTATAATCATTAATCAAAAGTGCACAGAACCTAGGAAAAATAATAAAAAAATTCTGTAAATCAAAATTTTTAACTGGATTGCTTCGTCGAATTACTGCGTAATTCTTCTCGCAATGACGGAAAAACCGGTCCACACAACAACGCGTTCGTGGGAATGACATCAAAATGAATGCCATATTTCCTAAATTTGTATATTTCTATAAGGCAAATATAAATTTTTACCTCTTTTGAAAGACCGAGGCAGTTCGTAGCTTGACGATCATACATCTCTTCATTATTTAAGACTTTATTTAGAGTTAAAATATTTTGATCAATCATATAATTATCTACCGCTAAATCATTTTCTTGGTCTTTAAATTTTTTCTTTATCTTTGTTATTGTTAGTAAGGGGTTATATTTTAATGAAAACTTCTCTTTTCCTGAAGTATTACAAATAAATTTGATTTGTTTTGATATAAAATTTAGCTTAGTAAAATTCTCTGCTGCTGTGATTGCCGCATCAATTAATCCGACTATTAGATCATCGTCATAACTAGCCCCCACCCGCATATAATTTTTCACCTACTCTAAACTCCATACTTCTTGCGGAAATATTTTTATGATTTGAAAATTGTTTTTTTGAACATAACCTAACCACCGATGTCATGCCGTGGTTTGACCACGGCATCCAAGAAAAAAACTACTGGACCCCGTGGTCAAACCAAGGGGTAACAATTTAACCAAACACTCCAACTTTAATAGCCTCAGGGTTCACAACATCACTTCCTACTCTTTTTACGGCATAAAACTTTACAAAAGACTTTTCGGTATAAGGATCACGCATTATATTAATACCACTTCTATCTACTAATTTTATAACCTGTTTTAAAGTCCCCTATTGCTATAGCGTTGCTTTTTTATCTATAGGAGGCATATCGGAGCTACAAACTACCGGTATTCCAAATATAGTTTGCTTAAAGGATTCTGATAGAGATTGTTGCCAAATAAAACGCCCTTGATTATCTTTAAGCTTCTGCACTTCGGATAAAGTAATACGATTCATTAGCAAAGTTGCATTCACTAAATATTCTTCCTTAAGCGAGTTTATAAAATCAAGCAGCCCATCGGCGGTAATTTTATTACCCATTTTAACTTTCTCGATTTTATCATGATCAGGAGATAAAATACCTTTAGTTTTTTTATGCCGTCACCGTTTATAAACGCATTATTTTCCATTTTAACAAAACTATCACGCAATCTTTCGCCTAACCAGCTTTCAACTCTGATAGTTGCATCATCAAGTAGTGCTTGGCTAGCTTTCAGCTGTGCATATAGCTCATGAACAAAAATACGCTGTTGCTTTAGCTTCGCTGCCGATGATACTGTTATATAAAGTCTGTAATATTAAAACGCCTCCTGCTTCAGTACTATTGTTTAGGGATGACTTTCGCATAAGCCCGGTATCTTCACCTTTACGTGCATAATTAATGAAAGCTGTTTTTTGTTCTTCTATATTTACACTACTTGGTCTTTCTAAAATATTTTGCATATTATATAGTTTTTCCTCTAACTCATTGATTTTATTGTGGTATTCTATTTCTTGTCCTTTAGTAATATATAAGATTTTAGCACTTTGATTAGCGGGAAAAGTAACAATGCTTATCTCTAAAAGCTCTGCTTCGGTAATTACTCTCTGCCTTGCATCATTATAAACCGAGTTTTTTATATAAAAGCCTATAGATAATCCATCTATCGCTCCTTGCTTTATTAGCTCTATCGCCTCTATTCCTGCTTTGACTTTGTTATTTATCACCGCTTCCATTTTAAACCGTGATCATCTTCAGCCAAATGAGTAATAATCCCGATAGGTTTTTTACTGTCATGTTGCCAAAGAAATTTTACGTTATGGTGAGAAGCATTTGCAAAAGCCCCTTTAGAAATTAAATCGTTATGATGATCGGCAATATTATAAACACTCGCATAGCCGATAATTACTACCTCATTATCGGTTACGGATTTTATTTCCATATTGTTGAAAGTTTGATTGCTGTAGATTATTTTTTCATATATTTATTACCTTTTGATTTTAAAAAGCTAAAGATAATATAACTGAAAAAAATGCTAGCACTAAGAGGTGGGGAGGAATTCTATTATGTTATTACTGTGAGGCATTAAATCGTCATTGCGAGCAGCCATAGGCTGCGTGGTAATCTCATCAAAATATCCTGAGATTGCTTCGTCAATTGCTATGCGATTTCCTCACAATGACGAAAAAACTAAACATAGAGAAAATATTTAAGACATTAAACATTTACTATCATCAGTAGATTTCGTGCCTATTAAAGGTACTTCTTCAAGTTTTTTGGCTTCTTCTTTTATTGTAACGGTTATTGCTGATTGATATTTTGATTTAGAGCTTGCAATAACTTTAGCACATTTTGTAGTCAAAATTTCAAGCTCTTTCGGTAAAAGATTAACGCTTTTATAAGAAGTATTATCACATCTCTTAGACTTAAGTTTTTTTCCTATTTCGAGAAAAAAATCTCCTTCAGTATAATTTTCTTTAACTAACCAGCCATTATAATAAAACTGAGCTAAATACCACGCTGCATTTTCTTGACCGCAAAAAAGAGCTGCTTTTAATTTTTGGTATATTTCAATTATAACATCTCGGTTATTTTCTGTTATTTCTGATAAACTTTTTCCTGAGTTGGTAAGAGGCATTGTAATATTCTCAGAATAGTATTTTAATGCTTCTTGTAATATTTCTAAAGAAGTAAGTAATGTATTTTCGGTTTTTCTAGTTTCATTTTTCATCATTATTTTTATCCCTTTTATTTTTTTCAAGATATGGTGCAGTTTGTTGCACCTGTTAGCCCGTAATCATCATTCTTAACATATTCTCTATATTCTTCTATTGGTTCTGGAGTTATAGGTTGAGATTGGGCGTTAGTAGGCTTTATTATTTCTTCCATTTCTTGGGGTTTTTGAATTATATGCTTATCGTTATTGCTACCCAATACGGCAAATTCGTTTATTGCTTCTTTACATTCAAAAATACTTTCATCGGTAATTAAATGGTACTCAGTGGGTAAAGTGCTATTAAAATCTGTTATAATTGATTTTAAATTAGAAAGAATTAAGTATTCAGGAATAGGAATTTTACTCCATTCTCCCTGTACTGCATTCATATATCCATTTTCTATTATAGCTAGCTCTTTAAGTTCAGAGTAATCAGATATCCCAAAATCTTTTAAACATACAGAATTTGTTAACTTGCTATGATGTAAAAATTTTCCTATATTAATTACAATTTTTATTAAATTACTTAGTTGTTCATTATTGATTCCAAGGTGATTTCCATTTTTATAAAATTCTGATAAATATGCACAAGCATCATTACTTCCTAAAAACATAGCACCTTGAAAATATAATATGGTATCTACAAATTTTTCTTGTTGCTTAGAAATCTCTTCTTCCAGTAAAGCATCTTTATAAGATTTTTTACCTTTTTCATATAAATATTCAGGAGTTAGTTGTATAAATTTTTGAGCTGAAATAGGAGTTTGTTTCATAATCCATATCCCTATAATATATTACACGAATTATCTGAGGTTATTATTTTAACCTCATCTTCATGTATGGTTATTGAGGATACAAGCTCTGAATAGTCTATTGTTATAGATATAAGATATACAGAGGCTATCAAGAGTGAGATTAAAATTGTCAATAATGTCATCCTCATTAATTACGAAAGGATCTTCACTATTTTGCTTTTGACATATTTTAATAGCTTTTACGTGAGCAACAACACTTGGTTAAAAAATTTTTCATTAATATCTAATGACAATAAGGAAGTATTTATACATTTTTCATTTTTAAGTTCTCTTCCGACTCATAATATCTCTAAATTGGGTTATATTTATATTTTGAAGTTCATAATCATGCATTTTTTTATTATTTCGTCATATAATTCTACTAAACCTTCACATGCGTTATTATTACCGGTAAATAAGGCACATTTAAAAGCTTTTTCAATTTTATAAAATCTTGCATTAATGTACGAAGTTATTAGAAGAAAGTTTTTTAAATTCGTTTAATTGCTTATATGCATTTGTTAAAAATGCTTGAGACGTATAACTTGGATTGCTGTTCTCTTGGGGCATATATTTATTACCTTGTTAAATTAGAGCTTAAGTAGAAGTTAACAAAAATTAAATCTACAATTTAAATTTAGTAATATTTTTGCTACAAGACAAGTTCGGCAGTGGAAAAAGAGATTATTTTTTTGGAAGGTAGTTGCAATATTATTCTGCCGGTACTATCAATATCTTTAAAAAAACCGGTTACTATATAATTTTGATATTTAACGCTAATATTTTCATATAACTTGTAAGCATGTTCTAACCATTTTTCTCTAATAAAAGGAAAACCGTTATTATACCAAATTTGATAATATTTTTCAAAATTCTCTATTAATATCTTAAGTAAAGCTTGTGGTTCTATAGACGGTAGATTTTCGCCTATTAAGCTAGTAGTAGGCTGGTCGATATTATCAGGGTGATAGGTGATATTAATACCGATACCGATAATAAGGTAATAATTATTTTCTACTTTAACAGATTCAAGAAGTATACCGGCAATTTTCCGACCGTTAATTAATACATCATTGGGCCATTTTAGTTGTACACTGTCATCCCGTGGCTTGACCACGGGATCCAAAAAATAACTTGCAGCATCATTGGTTGTTGATTTACTGGATACCGTGGTCAAACTACTAGATGACATAGTCAACAATTCTATACTCTCATAAACGGCAAGTGCCGTAACAAAAGATAATTGCGGTAATAATTCTAGCTCTTTATCAGGCTTTATTAGTAAACTTACATGTAAGTTATCTGACCTAGACTGCCAGTTTTTGCCGTTTCTACCACGTCCGCTAGTTTGAGATTTGGCAAGTATTGCATAGTTTGAATCAACTTTAGCATTCTGAGCAATTCTCATAGCCTCAGAGCTTGTACTGTCTAGCTTGTCAAAAACAATTAGTTTAAATTTACCGATGTTCATTTTTCCATTGTCACCCCGTGGCTTGACCACGGGGCCCAGTTAAAATTATTAGCGTTTTAAATTGTTTTTCTGGATACCGTGGTCAAGCCACGGGGTGACAGTAGACACCACCTAACTCGCCCCCTACTTACATGACTTGTAGCTACGTTATGTTTGCTTTGAATCTTTGGTGCTTCGCTTTTACTTTTAGTTATAAAGCTTTCTAAATCTTGTTTAGTAAATTTAAACTTAGCAATATTTTCATCAAAGGTTTTAGTTTTATCAAATCGTACATCTTTATTTTTATCTATTCCAAGTACCTCAATGAAACTATCTTTTATTTTACTTGAAGCAGCAGGATCGTTTAAGGTATGCAGCAAAGCTTTCAATGAGTTTGTATCGGCTTTTAGTGTATTATTACGACTAGTTGCAGCAATAATTACATATTCTTTAAGCTTTTCATTTAATTCTTTTTCGTTTAATGCTCCGGTTTTACAAAATGATAATAACATTTTTGCTTTATCATCATGATTTTCAATAACTCCTTCTTGCCATTTAGAAGTATTATTTTCTTTTGACGGAATAAACATTTCTAATAATTTAGTTCCAAATGTTTTATGTAGATTTTTATTATCATAAACTTCATAAACATTTAGTAGAAATTTTTGATGGTCAAATGTTTTATCTGCTTCTTTGCCAAGGTTATGATTATTCAAATGTTCTCTAGTTTGACAATATCCTTTAATATGCAAATAATCAGAATATTTCTGTGCATCTTTGAAATCCAAAGTATCTATTCCGGCAGTATCTAAAACAACGGTGTTTAAAGCATTTTCACGTAACTGCTCATTAGTTTCTCTTAGAGTTTCAGTATATTTAAATTTTCCTCCTACTTTTGCAAGCGTCTTAAATAATACATCAGCTAAAAACTTTACGATATCACTTGGACTTTCAAATTTTTTTGCACTATATATAGCAATATTTGCATCAGCTTCCATACCCGTACCAAAAGCCATAGCCAGAGTTCTACCTTGCTTTTTAGCTAAGGTAATCTCCTCCATATTATCAGTTACTTCTTTTATGTCAAATTCCGGTTCATTGCCTTTAAAATATTTTGTCGGTATATTATCTCTATATCCGCCGTCGACATATTTTTTACCGTCAATTTCTACCGGATCAAAAACAAGCGGTATAGAAGCAGAAGCACGGCAAGCTAAAGCAATTTCAACATTTGGCGTATCAAAGCTATTGAAAATAGTTAGTTCGCTTGTCTCTTGCTGAGTTGCCGTAATTACTAAATCCTTATACTGTACGGGATCGTATTTTCGGAGTAACGCTATGTCTTTAAAATATATTTTACCGTCTTTTTGGTTGTATCTTCCTCTTAATTCATCAAGAGCTTTATCATCTTTAACATTTACTATATCTGATCTCTGTAAAAAATTTCCTATATTTTCCTTAATAACAAGTTCTAATAGATCATATAAAGGTTTACCGTCTTTATTTAACTGTACTATACCCGCAGAAAATCCTTTTTTTCCAAGCAATGTTTGTAAATTTGTATTTTTAGAAATTTCTTCAAATCGCTCAGGCGGTGTCCCAAGAGCTACCACTGTTGCAGTTATAGCACCGGCGGAAGAACCGGCTACCGCCTTGACATTATCCAAAATACCGGCTTTTTTTGCTGCCTCATAAGCTCCGGAATATATTGCTCCCTTAGCTCCCCCTCCACTAAAAGCTATATATTCGATGGGAGTTTCTTGAGCCTTTTTAATATCCTCTAAATTCATAATTTTACTTAATTAGGTTATCTTCTACAAACTGCCAGTTAATCATATGCTTAATAAATATGTCAACATAATCAGGTCGTTTATTACGATAATCAATATAATAAGCATGTTCCCATACATCACATGCGAGAAGCGGCTTCATACCGTTTGCTATAGGTGTACCGGCATTAGTGGTTTTTATAATTTGTAACCTATTATCGTAATATACAAGCCATGCCCAGCCGCTACCGAACTGCCCTACTGCCTCTTGCTTAAACTGCTCACAAAATCCTTCAAAACTACCGAAATCTTTATTAATTTGTTCTAATATTTTACCGCTTGGCTTACCTCCGCCCTGTGGCTTTATTGAATGCCAAAAAAAGGTATGATTCCATATTTGGGCTGCGTTATTAAAAATAGCTGCATTTGAGTTTTGAGAGGACCATTTTATTATTTCTTCTAAATCTTTTTTTTGTAATTCTTCTTTATCTTTGAGTAAATTGTTTAGATTTTGTACATAAGCATTATGATGTTTACCATGATGATAATCAAAAGTCTCGGGAGTAAAATGTAGTTTAAAACTTTCTTTCTCATAAGGTAAATCAGGTAAGATAAAAGGATATGAGGTTTGATTAGATTTGTTGCAATAGGTCATAATTTATTTTCTCCTATGTTGGTTTTTATATATTTATAGCGAGAATCAATACATCATTGCGAGGAACAATTGGCTTTGTTGCATGGATCGAAAAAAGCACTGGGTGTCATCCCGTGGCTTGACCACGGTATCCAGAAAAACAACTTAAAATACTAAAATATTTAGTATTTTAAACTGGATCCCGCGATCAAGTCGCGGGATGACACCGGAAAAACTGATCCACACAACAAGGCCTGCAGTCGCTCGCAATGACGATTTAGTATCCACGCAGGAATGACATCATAGTAACTTATAAAAATCGGAAGCTAAATAAAGCGATCCGGTTATTATAATATTTGCTTTATTATCGCCGTTTATCTTCTTTATATCACTAATCGCTTCTTCGAGTGAGTCACTTTCGCCAAAATCAATACCGCTCTTTCTGCCTTCCAAATTTATTGTTTCTGCACTATGGCTTAGTGGTTCGGATAAAACTTTAACACCGTAACCTTTAATTGTCAAACCCTTAAAGTAGGAGCAAAATTGCTCGATATTCCTATTTTTAGTCATACCGAGTATTAAATATATCGATGATTTTAAATTATCACGAATCCAATTTGCCAAAACTTGAGCTCCGCTATTATTATGAGCTGCGTCTACCCAAATTTGAACATTATCACCTATTAATTTAGAATATTTTTTCGGTTCTATTTTTTCGATTCTAGCTCTCCAAATAGTATTTTGCAGTCCTTTAGAGATAATTTCGTTGCTGATATTAAATTGTTTATTTATCAAACTTATTAAAGCAATAACGCTTGCAGCATTTATTAATTGATGATCACCAAGTAGCGAAGGAGTCGGAAACTCATAACTAAAATTGCGTGATGAATAAATAAATCCGTTGTCCGTCTTTTTAATACTGAAATCATATTCATAACAGAAACTCGGTACTTCTAACTCTTCAGCCTTTGCAAATAATGTTTCATAAACTTCCAAAGCTTGCATACTTATAACGCAATGAACGCAAGACTTCATAATACCAGCTTTTTCAATTGCTATTAGGGGTAATGTATTACCCAGCGTATTCATATGATCATATGAAATAGGTGTAATTAAAGTAATTAACGGTCGTTCTACTATATTTGTTGCGTCTACTCGTCCGCCAAGTCCCGTTTCTAAAATTAACATATCAGCTTTTGTTTTCTCAAATGCTAGAAATGCTGCTGCCGTAGTACCTTCAAAGAAGCTAGGTTCGATATTAAATTTTTCGCTTGCTACCCTCACCTGCTCACAAACCTGCCATAATTCATTATCCAAGATTTTCTCACCTGCTACTACGATTCGTTCATTAAATTCTAATAAATGAGGAGATGTATAGCAATGTACCTTATAACCGGCAAGCATAAAGATGCTTTTAAGCATAGCGGTACTTGAACCTTTACCGTTTGTACCTGCTATATGTATGACGGGAGGAAGCCTTAAATGAGGATTACCTAAGGCTTTTAAAAGCCTTGATACATTTTCAAGATCATATTTAATATTATTTTTCCAGGTCGGCACCGGAAAATGCGGCATTAGCATTTGTTACTGTTTTTTTTGCTTTAATAATATAATCAGTTCCACCTCTGTCACCCCGTGGCTTGTCCACAGGGTCTAGTTAAAAAATACTAATAATTATTAGTATTTTTATTATTTTTCTGGATGCCGTGGTCAAAGCCATGGCATGACGCTGAAATAGTCAAATTTTGAAGTTCCTCGAGTTTTTTGTTTTACTACATTAATCAGTCCAATTAATAATACTGATTTAATTATTCCCGGTATTATAAAAGGTAATACACCACCGTAAAATGCACCGCTTGGTCCTAAGAGTTTAGAAAGCCACATCCAGCCAAAACTCATAATAATTATATTACCGATTAAACATAAAGATATCTGATTTAACCATTTATTAGAAGTAAAAATTTTATCTTTTAAGCTAGCCATAATATATACGGCAATTAAAAAACCCGCTAGATATCCTGCGGTGGGATCGAATAATATTCGTAACCCGCTTGAAAACTCTCCAAACACAGGGATTCCCATTGCTCCAAGAGTTATGTAAGATAGTATAGTTAAAGGTGCAGTAGTCTTATTATATGTAAGTCCGATGAACATCACTGCAACGGTTTGCAATGAAATAAATATAGGCTTCATAGGTATTACTATTTGTGAACAAATAGTAAGTAATGCCACTCCTAAAACTATTTCTATTGCTTGCCTTTTGGTTAACGGTAGTGAGATTGAATTAAGTTGCATAAAATTGCCTCATAATTTATTTTTAAGTAATTACACTAAATAGAATTATATAATGTCCTTGTCAAGAATATAAAAATGAAAATAAAAATTTATAATGATCTAGGAGTTTCAAAAGAAAGTATTAAGCATTGCGTGCATACCTTAAGACTTTATGCTCCAAAGTATAACGTAGATTATATTACTGCACAAGAAATTATAGGCAAAAAGTGGGTTCAAAACACCTTATTACTTATTTTACTTGGTGAAAGAGATTTATACTATGTACAAAAATTGCAAGGTAAAGGAAATGCTAATATAAAAAATTATTTAAAAAATGGCGGTAATTTTCTTGGGATATGTGCAGGCAGTTACTATAGTGGTAACTATGTAGAATTCGCTAAAGGAACAAATATAGAGGTTATAGGTGAAAGAGAATTAAAGATTTTCAATGGGAGGACCACTGCTTGCTCCTTATTATTACAACTCACATAAAGGAACAAGAGCCACTTATCTAAAAATAAATCCAACACTTAATTTAAATATTAAGGGTTGTTATGCTTTTTATAATGGCGGTGGATATTTTGTTGATACAGAAAATACTAAAGATACTGAAATAATAGCAAGTTATGAAGATAATAAACCTACAATAATAAAATGTACTTACGGTGATGGGAAAGCTATTTTAAGTGGAGTTCATCTTGAATATGAGCCTGCACTCATAAAAAATCAATCTCTTAATAATATTCGTAAAATACTAAAAGCTTATGATACGGAAAGAATCAAATTATTAAATTATATATTAGACTTCTTCGGAAACTCGCTTATAGAGAGGAATTTGTAGGAAACACGCAGCACAGCACCACAGCGTACATAGAAGTACGTGAGAGGATGCGAGCAGCGGATTGACGCACAAATTACCTCTAGAAGTAGAGTTTCCGAAGAAGTCTATTCAAAAATCTAAATCTGTATAATAGTTCGGAGGGGTAAAGCCCGGGATTCTATCTTGTAGTAATAACCTAAAAGCGGGTCTTGATTTAATTAGTGAATACCAATGTTTGATAAGCGTCCATTTATCCCAATAAATCTCACCGAAATAATCGAGTACCGATAAATGACAACTTGCGGCAATATCGGCAATAGTTAAAGAATCCGATACAAGATAACTTCTTTTTTCTAGTAAAGAAGTTATATATTCTAAATGATAATTTAAATTATTTTTTGCAGCACGTAAAAACTCGGTTCGTGGGCTGCTCATTTTAGCAATTGATCTTATAACTTTTTCATCGATAATAATCTTAGTAACTTCACGATAAAATTTATCGTTAAACCAAAAAAATAATCTCCGAATTTCACAGCAAATATCAATATCTTCATCTAAAAAATTAAAATTCGGATATTTGCTATTAAGATATTCAACAAAAGGATAAATACCTACCACAAATAAGCCGTATGATTCTTCTAAAATAGGCAATGTTCCGGCAGGATTTATTTTTAAGAAATCTTTATTGAATTGCCAATAATCTTCTTTAATCGTAGTAAATTCTATATCTAATTCTTTTAAGAAGACACGGGCTTGTCTTGAAAGAGAACAAATAGGATAATGATATAACTTTTTCATTAAATTATGTCTTAATAAGTTCGGTGTCATCTCGTGGTCTTGTCCTATATTGTACAAACACTTCGTATGTCATTCCTGCAAAAGCAGGAATGACATAAGGGCCACGGGATGACACTAAGGTCTATAAGCCGGATTCTGTATGAATAGAAATTCATTGCAGTTATTTATCTAGGATAAACGTTGCCGTTTACCTCAAGCGATCTACCCGCATTACAAGCCGGTTAGAGATAACCCGGGAACTTGACAAGTTCTGTAACGCCTATTTGATCTTGCTCTTGGTGGGGTTTACCATGCGTAATTTGTTACCAACTTACCGGTACGCTCTTACCTTACCTTTTCACCCTTACCGAAAATACTAAGATAGAACTTCAAAATTTGAAGTTGTGTCGAAATATTCATATTCGGCGGTATATTTTCTGTGGTACTTTCCCTAAAGTAATAATACTCTGCCGGAAGTTAACCGGCACCATACCTCTATAGAGTCCGGACTTTCCTCGTGATCTATAGCTTTGCTATATCATCACGCAACTGCACGACCGTTTAGAATTATGGTCAATTTTCTTAAATTAGTCAATAACATTTAGAAGAAGTTCAATTAACTTATTAGGTTCTGTGAAGGTTTCTAATTGATTTGCTATTTTGAGATATTTTTTAGCGAAAATTAATAAGATTTTTTTTTGAAAATTTGACTTTTGTACACAGAATATAATTAAATTATTAAGTATAATAACAAATTTAAAATTTCAACTATTTTATTAAAGATATTCTTAATTTAACATTGCTACTATTTTTTTCATACTGTATAAACATGTATTTAATGCTTCTAAACACATAAATTGTTAGCAAATTTTGATATATGATATGAAAAAATTAATTTATTATTTTGGCAGTAATGGTAGTGATGGAAACGCTAGCATGAAGAATATACTTGGTAACAAAGGTGCCGGTCTTGCTGAAATGTCTAACCTAAAACTACCTATTCCTGATGGTTTTACAATAACTACAGAGCTATGTAATTACTTTTATACCCACAATAATAACTTTCCTAAAAATTTTCAAAGCGACTTAAAAAAAGCTATCATCGAACTTGAAATAACTACCGGTAAAATTTTCGGTAGTACAAACAATCCTTTGTTATTATCGGTGCGTTCGGGCTCTACGATTTCAATGCCTGGAATGATGGATACTATCCTTAATCTTGGAATGAATAACGAAGTGTGTAATGCTCTTGCGGATTCCTGCGGTGATAAACGATTTGCTCTTGATAGTTACAAAAGATTTTTAGAAATGTACGGTTCAACGGTATTATCTATACCTAGTGATCTATTTGAACAAATTTACGAAAAGCATAAGATTCAAGCCGATATTTATAAAGATAGCGATATTACCGTAGAATTATTAGAAAAAATTATTGATGATTTCAAACGGTTGCATATTAAGTATACTAACCAATTAATTAATGATCCTTATGAACAGTTAGAATCGGCAATTAAAGTGGTGCTACATTCTTGGATGAGTAATAGAGCGGTTATATATAGAAAAATCAATAATATTTTGGAGGATTTCGGTACGGCTATTAATATTCAAGCAATGGTTTTCGGTAATTTAGGTAAAACTTCAGCTACGGGAGTTGCTTTTACTAGATCACCTTCTACAGGAGAAAAAAAACTCTTTGGAGAGTTTTTAATAAATGCTCAAGGTGAAGACATAGTATCGGGAACTAGAACACCTATGCCTATTATTGCAAATGATTCAAATTCTATGCAAGCAATGATGCCGGAAGTGTTTAAGGAGTTATCACAAATTGCGAAAAAGCTTGAAGAACATTACTTAGATATGCAGGATATAGAATTCACTATAGAAAATAATAAGCTATATATCTTGCAAACACGTACCGCCAAAAGAACAGCCATCGCTGCTATTAATATTGCCGTACAAATGGTAGAAGAAAAGCTTATTTCTAAAGAACAAGCCTTAATGCGAATTGATCCGGAATCATTAAATCAATTATTACATACAAGAATTGATTACAGTAAGGGGCTTACTTCTATTGCCGAGGGGCTACCTGCTTCTCCTGGGGCTGCAACAGGTATTGCAGTATTCTCACCTTATGATGCCGAAAAATTATCTCATCATCATAAAGTAATTTTAGTACGCCATGATACTAGTCCCGAGGATATTAACGGAATGCATGTTTCTTCAGGTATTTTAACTATTAGAGGAGGAATGACTTCACATGCCGCAGTTGTGGCAAGAGGTATGGGAAAGCCTTGTGTTTGCGGCACAAGTAATTTATCTATAGATGAGAAAAAGCAAATATTAACAGCAGGCGACATAGTTATTAAACAAGGTGATATTATAACGATTGACGGAGGTAGTGGTAAAATCTTCTTAGGTGAAATGCCGTTAATTCAACCTACTTTCAGTGAGGAATCAAGATTAATTTTAGATTGGGCAGACGAGATTAGTAGCTTAAAAGTTCGTGCAAATGCCGAAACGGTTAACGATGCTTTAGTATCTATAAAGTTTGGAGCTCAAGGTATAGGTTTGTGTCGTAGCGAACATATGTTTTTTGATAAAAATAAAATTCCTTTAGTAAGGGAAATGATTATTGCTCCTGATATAGAACGGAGAAAGCTTGCCGTGCAGAAATTATTACCTATGCAAACTGAGGATTTTAAAGCTTTATTCAGAGTAATGAAAGATAAACCAGTAAATATTAGATTACTTGATCCGCCGTTGCATGAGTTTTTACCTACCACCGAAGAAGATAAAAAGAATTTGGCAAATAGCTTAAATCTACCTTTATCCATGATTAATCAACGTCTTCATGCTATGCATGAAGTAAATCCTATGCTCGGTCACCGTGGATGTAGACTTGGTATATGTTCGCCGGAAATTTACCAAATGCAAATTGAAGCAATTTTTACAGCTATTTTTGAGCTACATAAAAAAGAACATATAGAATGTAACTTAGAACTAATGATTCCTTTAATTAGCAATGTAGGTGAAATAAAAAAGCTTAAAATGGATATTTATGAGGTAATAGAGGAATTAGAGCAACGTTATAGATATAAATTTTCCTTTACGCTCGGTACTATGATAGAACTACCAAGGGCAGCACTCGGCAGTAAGAAAATAGCTAAGGAAGTTGACTATTTTAGTTTTGGTACTAATGATTTAACTCAGACTACCTACGGAATTTCTAGAGATGATATTGCTTCCTTCCTTCCATATTATTTAGAAGAGAAGATTTTTGAATCCGATCCATTTACTACTCTAGATGAAGAAGGTGTAGGAGAATTAATTGAAATTGCTATAAAACGAGGAAAAAGCAGTAATGCTAATTTGAAACTCGGAGCTTGCGGGGAGCATGCAGGAAACCCTAGCTCTATAGAATTTTTTTACAGAATGAATTTAAACTATGTTTCTTGCTCTCCATACCGAATCCCTATAGCAAGAATTGCCGCAGCACAAGCTAAAATTAAACATGGGTGATAATATATAATCATTGCGAGGAGACACTACCCCGTCATTGCGAGCGGTCGAAGACCGCGTGGCAATCTTGTCAAATATCCTGAGATTGCTTCGTCAAAATTTTCAATTTTTCCTCGCAATGACGGAAAAATTATTTACAAGTTAATATGATCATAATACCGATATTAAGCATTTTTGGGTTTTCGTCTTTTTTTGCCAAATATTTTAAAACCAAATTGACTTTCGTTATTCCTGTAACAATCAGCATATTAGTACCGGTTTTATATTGTTTTGCTATGTTAAAGCTATTACCGGCTGCAACATATGTAAGTTATTTCATCGGTATATTTTTAGCTTTCATGTCATTCCTGCATTTCATAGGCGTTGTTGCAGGGGTTGGCTCCGTTCCTGTCATCCCGCAACTTGATCGCGGGATCCAATTAAAAATGTTTAGTATTTTTAAGTTATATTTTTGGATACTGTGGTCAAGCCACGGTATGACACCGCACGCATTTCTTGATCTACGCAATAATACCTCCTTCATGTCATTCCTGCGGAAGCAGGAATCTAGAAAAAATATAATTGCAATTATTGTATTTACTTTATTGATTCTTTTGTTTTTTCTTTATACCAGAAATGCATTGCTGCATGCTTATGATGATTTCTCACATTGGGGGATATTTACTAAAGAATTGCTATATTTCGGTGTTTTTGAGAATCAGTCTTCGTTAACCTCCATTATTACTACTCATGCCCATTATCCAAGAGGAGCTGCTGTTTATCATTATTTTATGCTGTTACTTTCAGGTTATTCGGACGGTAACGTATTATTTGCTCATTTCTTATTACATTTAGCATTTCTATCTCCTTTAGCCGCAAATAAGAAATTGTGGCAAACCGGTGTGTTGTTCACACTTTTACTTTGTAGTGTAGTATTATATACGACCGGAATTCGCTCAATATATAACGATAGTACTATTGGCTTAATGTTCGGAGCTATTTTTGCAATTTATATCCTTGAGGAAGACAAGAAAAAAGCATTATTGCTTATTTTACCTATTACGATATTACTTGCCTCTTTCCGAGAAATTGGAACATGGTTTGCTAGTTTTGCTTCAGTAATTCTTATAGCTCATTATACAATTTTTTATAAAAAACATAAAAAATCAAGTGATTACATTATATATCTAATTCTACTTACCTTACCGATTTTGTGTAATTTTATTTGGATGAGTTATTTTAAAAATACTCATGATTTTTTTGACAGAGGCGAACATAGTTTTAGCAATTTAGTATATATTGCTGAAAATTTTAATGAACAGCATAGATCATTATTACTAAATTACGGTAAATTTCTCTTGTTATTCTTAGTAAAAGAAGGAAGTTTAGTTGTATATACTATTTGTATAGCTGCATGGTACGGAATTCGTAAATATAAACCTGATTTGTTGAAAGAATATAAATTTTTTCTGATAAGTACGTTTGCGTGTTTTATAATTTTTGCTTTGTGGCGGTTATATTTATATTTCTTTAACTTTAGTTATGAGGAGGCAATTAGAGGAGCATCGTTACTTAGATATCTAGGATGCTATGTTATCGGTATCGGAATGATTGCAGCTGCATATATTAAAAATAGTGTTTTCTTAAATAAGCAAAGTAATAAAGAGTTATTTATATTTCTTTTCCTTCTTGCTGTTTCTACGTTTTCCGTAGTAAAAAATATATTAAGAATCAAGCACTTAAACTTAGAACAAAAGAATTTTATCCAGCAAACGACAGAGATTAAAAAGCTATTGGAGCAAGGAAATAAAATTGAATTTAACTTTAGCGGTAAGAAAGATAATTTACAATGTTATATATTAAATTATAATCTAGCACCGTATTTAGGGAAAAAATCTTTACGAGAATGTATAAAAGCTCCTAAAGAAGCGATTATAGAAACAGAGAAAGAAGCAGTATACGCTCCCTTTAAATAGCGTTGAGGATTTGTTGCACAGCTCCTATGTCATTCCAGCAACGGCGGAAATCTAAACTTTTTTGTTGTCATACCTTGGCTTGTCCACGGTATCCAAAAAAACAACTAGTATTAGTTGTTTTTGGATCCCGCAATCAAGTCACGGGATGACAGACAATAAAAAACCGGTCTACGCGAGCATAACATAAAACCAATATAGATTTTAACAATAATGGATATAAAATATAATTTAGCTGCCGCTTACCGAATAATGGCGTATTTATCGCTGGATGATCATACTTATACGCATCTATCCGCAAGACCTAAAAATGCCGATTTTTACTATATTTATCCTTTTGGACTAAGGTTTGAAGAAGTAACTACAGAGAATCTTTTAAAAGTTAGTTTAGACGGAAAAATTTTAGAAGAGGAAGAATATCAATATAATAAAACCGGTTACTTTATTCATGGTAGTATTTACAAAGCACGCTCTGATATTTCTGCCATTTTTCATTATCATACTCCCGCAGCTATTGCCGTTTCTACTTTAAAATGTGGGCTTTTACCGATCAGTCAATGGGCATTACATTTTTACGATAGAATATCATATCATGATTATAATTCTCTAGTGCTAGATGCTGACAAGCAAAGCACTAGACTTGTTAATGACCTTAAGCAAAATTACGTGATGTTACTTCGTAATCACGGTGCTATTACCTGCGGCAAAACTATCCATGAAGCTATGTTTTATACTTACCATTTAGAACAAGCTTGTAAAACGCAATGTTTGCTAAATTTCACAAAAGAACAAGAGCTTATAATCCCTTCCGTAGAAATATGTAAGCAGACGGTAAAAGACTTATTATCGTTTGAAAAAGATTTAGGCAAACGTGACTGGGAAGCTTGGCTACGACTTGTGAAAATGTGATTTTTGCTTCTCGTCTCCTTCTTGTAGTTTAGCCATACTCCCATATCAGAAAACTAAAAATATCAACCTATTAATTCTAAAGAATAAGGAGGATCTTCATGCCCTATTGTTACCATTCCGCTATGTTCATATACTTTTTGTACTAAGTAGTTATAGTGTCCACTATTTACAGGTAATGTATAAATCTGACCATGATACATGACTAAAGCAGGCCAAAGAGGGTTTTGAGAAACTACGGGAGGATTTGGTACAGTTAATTTACATATTTTACCTTCAAGATTATAATTAATTCCTAGATAAGCGTTATCTTTTGCCTCCATCTTATCGCCGTTAGGACCGCTAAGAACAAACTTAAAATCAAAAGACCAGCCAGGGATTATTTTATCAGGAAGAGAAAGAGATCTATATTCTATAATTGTTATTGGATAATGTTTATTTAATCTAAATTTTATATGTGTTTTTATTGTTTCTTCACGTATTTCACCGTAACATTTATTATATTCATTCCTGATTTCAGTAGTTTTATAAGGTTTATGATTATTTGAATAAGTTGTAGTAGTAGTTGTTACGGCAGTGGTAGCTCCACTAGTATTGACATTAGTACTAACGTTTTTATTGTTACCGGTGTCAATAAATTCATGAATTTTCTTGCCAAAATCAGATACTTTTTCAATAACGCTTTTTCCTATATACTTTATAGTTCCTCTATGTCCATAACACTCTATTTTATCTTGTAATGTTAAATGAATTTTAAAAATGTCAAGCAAATACGCTCTAAGAAATGGACGAAAAGTTTCTAAAACTGTATCCTTATATAATACAGTATCATTAGAAGTATTTGTTGCATTAGATTTACATATATTAGCAAATCGCTCGGCTTTATTTAAAAGATTTTGAGAATATTTTGGATTATTTTGTAAAAATTCAGCAAGGTCAAAAGTTTCATCATTTTGTCCTTCCATATATCACGTACATATTTCGCTACCTAAGTTTTTTCCTACAGCTATAAATAACTTTATTTTATCTATATTTAGTTTGTCACTAAAACCGTTATAACAAAGATATGCTAGAAGTGTTGCGTCGTCGGCAATTTCGAATACTAAAGCCTTTTGTAAATCTTTAATTGTCTGTAAATATAAATATATTACTGTTGATGTTACTCCTTCTTTAGATCTCATCCATTTTGCAAATGGTATATTTTCTAATGAATTATTGTATAAATTGCGAGGTGTTCTAAGTATTCCTTTTTCTTGTGATATATAGCATTCTTCCGGATATTGATTAGATATATTCGGTTGTTGTTGATACATAAAATATTTCCTCCATATTTATTAATAAAAAATAAATTTTAAGCATTAATTAATGCCTACAACCGCTACCGTGAATATGTGGAGGATGGAGTTTTATATGCTTTAGCATCTTTTTAAGTAGTGTATCACGCTTAAGTTTGATAAATAATCTAAGAAAGTTTTGCCGTTTAAATAATCTATTTCATGCTGAATTACAGTTGCTAAAAAGCCTTCTGCTGCTAATTCTTGCTTATTACCGTTATAATCAAGATACTTTACCTTGATTGCTTTTGATCGTGTAATAGATGCTTCAATGCCTGGAAACGATAAAGAACCCTCAATAAAAGTTTGTTTTTCTTCCGGAAAATAAGTTATTTCTGGATTAATAAAAACTATAGGCGATGATTTATTATTTTCATGTAGGTCAACTACCGCTACACGCTTTAATATTCCTACCATATTAGCACCCAAGCCCACTGCCCTTTCTATATGTAAAGTCTGAAGCATTTTATCAACAATAGTACGAATATTATCATCAACAATGTCTATATATTCTGCTATCGTTTGGTGCATAAACTATTTGATAGTAATGTTTCTCTTGATTCATTAATATACTCCGGATAAATGAAGAGTTATTTTTGCATTGCTAAATAAAGATAGATATCGTTATTGCGAACGAGCATTGTTGCGTGTATCAGTTTTTCCAGTGTCATCCCGCGACTTGATCGCGGGATCCAGTTTAAAATACTAAGATTATTAGTATTTTAAGTTATTTTTCTGGATCCTGTGGTCAAGCCACGGTATGACACTCAGTGCGTTTTGCGATCCATGCAACAACGCCTCCTTGCAATGACGTAGCTTTTTCAAACCATCAATATTTATTTAGCAATGCCATTATTTAATTACGATAGCTGATAATATATTCTGATTATAAGGTTCTTGCAAATGATATAAGCGTCTTTTACTTGGATATTTTAACGGATTTGTGTAAGTATCTTCAGCAATATTTTTTATATCTTTAACACCTGCTTCTTTAAGTTTTAACTCTACAAAAGCCGGTAAATCAAACATATAATGATTTTCTTTTATAGAGTTTATAAAAAACGGTTTATTGTTAATATCCTTACTTAAGAAAGCTTTATAATATTCATCATCAACTTCATATGAACTTTGAGCTATAGCAGGACCTATCACTGCTATTAAATTCTTTGCTCCTTTTTCTGTCATTTTAGTAACTATATTACTAATAATATTATTTATACTTCCTTTCCAACCTGCATGTGCTGCTCCGATGATTTTACCGTCGCCGCTTGCAAGTAATACCGGTACACAATCTGCCGATTGTACCGCTAATACTAAATTTTTCTTAGTTGTAATGCTTCCATCTGCCTCAGGTACGGCAATTATGAACTCATCAGCATTAACAATTTGATTGCCATGTACTTGGTTTAAAATTAAAATATCTTGTGCTTTAAAATAAGTAGTAATAGATTTTTTGTTTTCAACTATTTCTGTTTCATTTATAGAGTTATTTTTTTTTATATATCTATGACTAGAATTATTGAATGTTTTATCAAAAATTTTATAATAAACTGATCCGTTTATTAATCCTTCCATGAAAATACCCCATATTAATTATAATAGTTTTATTAATACTTTATCCGGTCGTTTACAAAAAAATAAACAGCTGGAAAAAATAATAGCACAATTTCATCAAGACTATAACCTAATCCCTATTATCGGCGTAGAAATAGAGTTTTATTTAAGCCACAATATTGATATAGCTAAATTTGAAATACTTTCAAGACAATACTTAGCTAGATTTAAAATTTCTAAAATAAAAAAAGAAAAAGGCAATAACCAATTTGAAATAGATCTTCCTCCTTCTGTAAACTTAATACAATATATAAAAAATATATTAGAGGTTAAAACTATTTTAAAAAAAATGGCACAGCAGTTAAACGGTTATATAGATTTTTCTCCTAAGCCGTTTTTGGATGATTATGGTAATAGTATGCATTTTCATATTAATTTTAATTCCGATTTCAATGATTATTATATAATTTTAGCAGCACAAGGGCTATGTCACTATATGTTAGACACCCTACTCGCTTTTATGCCGACTACTCTAGATTATTCACGGATAAATAAAAAATTTATGGCTCCTACACATATATCGTACGGTGGAAATAATAGAAGCGTAGCCGTAAGAATTCCAAATTCTTTTCCAAAACGTTTAGAACATCGCTTATCTTCCCCCGAAACCGATCCGTATATAGCAATTTTTACTATTTTAAAATCAATATTATTGGCTTTAAAATCTCCAAATTCGCTCCAAAAAATAGAAAAAATTTATGGGAACGCTTTCGATCCGCAATATAATTTAACTCCATTACCTACATCATCTCAGGATAGCTTTATGTTATTTAAACCGGAGTTTTTTAAATAATTTGTATTTTATTCACAAAACCTAAAAACTAAAAAATAATTGTTTTTTTTTACAACTAAAATAAAGATTTAAATATAAAACTGCCGAAATTGTTTCAATTAAGTATTTTATTTTTGTAAAATTAAATACTTATGAAGTGCTTTAAGCCGCACTTCACTCTATATTTTCATAATTTTTCATTAGATAATTAAATTCCGCACCATAGATAAATATCATATTTATAATATAGAAGAATATTAATGTAACTATTATACTACCAAGGGAACCATACATTAGATTTAATTGGTTATAGTAGACTATATAAGTTGAAAGCAAATAGCCGCTTATTATCCATAATATCACAGTTAATAAAGCCCCTGGAAATACATCAATAAAATTTAGTTTTACATTAGGTAATATATAATACAAAGACGAGGCACCTAAAAATAATAAAATTAAAATTAAAGAATATCTTATAAAATTTAGAATGATCTTATATTTTTCAATGGTCTCTAATATTATCGGAATTTTTGTAAATAATATTGGAATCACCACTAAAAGAAACATAGTAAAGGTAATCAAGGCACTAATTATAAGAAACTGTATAATACTAAGTAATCTTCTTCTTATATAAGGGGGGGGCGATTTTATTTGATATACACGATTTAAAATAGTCCTTAAACATTCTACAAAAGAAGAAGCAGTCCAAATACTGCCTACTATGGCAAGATTCATTAAACTTTGAGGAGGAGCACTTAGTAATTCTCGTATTCTCTTTTCTATTGATTCCGTTGCTTGCTCTGGAAGACTCTCTAGAAAAATTTGTATAAAATTTTGACCAAGTTCTGAAGCTCCTAAAAAGCTTGTTAAAGCTAATAAGAATACTAGGAAGGGGAAAATAGATAAAAGTATCATGAATGACATATATCCCGAATGTTCAACGCCATCATCTTCTATTGTTCTAAATAAGGCTACGTAAAGACAATTAAAAATTTTTCTCATTATAAAAGCTAAGTTGTTATTATTAATTTTATATTTAATCTTAAACTAAGTTCGCTGTAAATAATTAATTTATAATTAAAATGAAACTATACTTTATCCTTGATTTGAAATATTAATATAGAAATGAAATTTCTCCTTGTATTAATTTTATATTTTTCTATAATACACTAAAATTTTATTTTTTTATAAATTGTAATTTATGCTTCAGTAAATAAGTTTTTAAAACATACGATATTCATATTTTATCTTTAAAATAATTTTAAAGTTCTTATGATATTTTTATTTGATAAGAAATAATTTTGCACGATTCTTTAATAATTATTTACCAAATGATTACAAAAAACTTATAAAATATTATTTTATAGTTGCTTATAATATTAATTATGGCATTTCTACTTATAGTTGTATAAGTTTAATGGTATTAAATTATTAATGCCACATATTTTATAATAATATAGGATAATATCATTTTTGTTCAAAGAAAATTTTTAAATATAGATATAATTAGTAACCAAGGAGAAGATAATGGGTAGAAAAAACGATATTATACAAAAAATCGATAGTTTTATCGGCAAGAAAATTTATTCTTTAAGACTCGCTAAGGGGCTGTCTCGTCAACAACTTGCTGAAGTAATTGATGTTACTCATCAACAATTACAAAAATACGAAAAAGCAATTAATAGAATTTCTGTAGGAAGGCTAGTACTAATCGCAGAAGCTTTAGATAGGAATATTGATTATTTCTTTGAAGGTTTAGAAGAAGCTAATAAACCGCAGCCCGTACATACTCAACATCAACGTATGTGCATTGAAGTTTCAAGAAATTTTATGAAAATTAATAGCACGGAAGAACAACAAGCCGTTAATAATTTAGTAAAATGTTTAGCTGGAAAAGAAAAACTAAAAACTAATGCATAAAAGCAAGCTGCCATCCTGATATTGATACAAAAGTTACATATTTAATAAAGTAAACATATAAAAAACTTATTTTTTATATGTTTTACTAGATTCCCGCTTTTGCGGGAATGACATCGCTTGCCTTTATAATATACAGAATACAAATCTTGATCAGCGTTGTGGAGGAGAAGACTCTCTTTTAATAGGTATTGATTTATTTAAATTTTCCGACGGAATGCTATCTCTTGCATTCATTAATGCTCCAATAATTTTTATATTATCTTTGATATTAACTCTATCTCTTTCTACTACCATTTTAGCTTTTTCAATATCCGGCTCATCTTTACTTATAGGTTTTAATTCAGACTGTCCTGATACTCCCCTTACATCTTCCGTTTTAACACTACGGTTTTCAACTGCGTCTGCTCGTTTTTGTGCTTGTTCTTGTAATAACTTATCTATAGTTTGTAAACGTACCTCTTTAGATAAAGTTTTATCATCAATTAAATTAGCTTTAATGAAACTTTGCTGTTCTTCAGTAGAAGATTTAGTACCAAATTCCTTTACCAGCTCATCTACTTTTTTTGTTGATTTAGCTCTTTTTTCTTCGAGAGTTTTAAGATTACCATCTGGAGAAAGCATAGCACGAAAATTATTGACTTTCTCAACTGCAAGCTTAGAGATATCATTTAATATATTTGAAGTTTTTTTCACAACTTCTTCTTTTGAGACTTCACGTTTTTCAGGATGAGCATCTACAACAGGGGTAATAACATTTTTTAATGAATTAGCTACATCTTGGGCTTTGTTATATATATCATCGCGAGGCTTGAGTTCTTCTATATTCTGTCCTTTTAACCCTTCAGTTAAATTTTGAGTTTCTCTATCTAAAGCTGCCTCACTCGCTGCATCTTTAACTTTTTTAAGTGCTTCTTTCTCAGAGTCATTAATATTACTATTATCGATCCCGCTAGAAACTGCCTTAGTTATTTCAGGACCTCCTTTGCCTTCATAAATACCGTCTACTAATCCTTTAGTCATTAGCTCTCTATCAGGTAAATTAGTCTTACTTTCTGCAATACCTTTTTCCGCTGATGCCATAATAAGTGCTTTATCCGGTAAGGATAAAGAGGTATCACTCTGAGTAGCTATAGTCTCGCCTACCCCTTTAACAATCTCTGCTTTGTCTTTAGCTTCAAGCGAGCTTCCTGCAACTGTGTTAGTAATTCCTTCAATTATTTCACTTTTTACCTCTACTTTAGCCGGACTATCTAAAACATTAGATGTAATGGCTTGTATGTTTGTTGTTTTTAATTCAGTATTACTTAGAGGATCAAATAAAATATCATTTACTTTTTTTATTGTATCTTTTTTAGTTTGTTCCGCCGTAATCTTATCTAAATTCTGTTGCATCAATTGTTGTTGTTCCAAGCTGAGAACTTGGGCTTCTACACCTTTCTTTAATACAGAACCTAATAATTTTTGTTTTTCCGCATTGCTTAATTCAGAGGCATTAACCTTATCACCTACTGCTATAAGCATTGTCCCTTTATCTTCAGTAGAAAGGTTACTTTTTATTACAGCATCCGTAATACCGTCAATTGCCGCAGCTCTACTTGCATCATCTTTAAGACTTAAACCGACATCTACTGCCTTTTCTAACATCTGCTGTTTTTGCTTCGGTTCAAGATTCTCTGAATTTAAAGCGATAGCTACTGTAGCTTCAAGCATTTTTGATTTTTCTAGGTCTGGGGTATTCTGATCATTTTTTATGGTTTCTAATACCGCATTTACTCCAGCTACTTTTGCGTCCGGTGTGAGGTCGTTATTATTGACTGTATTTTCAGTTAAAGCAATGATATTAGCCTGCTTTTCAGCAATATCACTTTTCTCATTATTAAGAATTGCCGTGGCTGCTTCTTTAATTAAATCAATTTGTTTATTGCCGTCAGTTTCTTTTGTTAAACCTGCATTTACATAATTTAATAAATCTTGCATGCTGCCTGATAAAGCTGTAGCTGCATTAAGGAGGTTTGGATTCACTTGTTGCGACTGTGACATCTGTGTAGTTTGAGTAGGCGTAGGCGTTTCAATAGATGACTGTAATCCTTGATTTGGATTTATTGTAGGTTCGTTTGTTTCTAGTGCCTTACTTTGTCCTTGTCCTATTATAAGATCTTCGGCTTGTGATAAGTCAACGCTCTGCCCTTGGTTTAGTTCTACCTCTTTCATCATTTCTTTATATTTACCGCGTGTTACCGCAAGTGTATAAATTTCTCCACCATGCTCTATATAAGCTATTGCGTCATCTCCGGTTCCAGCAAATTTTAAAGGTTTCGGTGAGCTTATTTCTTTAAGTTGAGGTTTACCGTTTGGTCCTTCTTCGTAGTGGGCAGTGAAATATACGGCTTTATCTTTGGAGGGCTTTGTGCCATCAGCTTTTAATGCTACCATCGATAAATGCATTGACCCATCGGCTTTATCAAGTTTTATAGGAAAATCTATTTCTCTATATGAGCTGATCTGAACCTGAGTACCGTCTTGTTTAGCTACAGTAAAAGGCTTAGTTTTAACAGTCGTTTCATTTAAGGTACAGAGTTCATCACCTGCATCATTTTTAACTACTGTTGCTCTAAGATCGCTTGCACTTACTTGATTTTTCCACTGTACCGGCTTAAATCCACCAGGGTATCCACTAGCGACACTAAATGTATTATGAACATTTTTATAGCCGGCTATTTCTATTGATTCTAATTTCTTTTTAAGCTCAGGATTTTCTAAAGCCTTATCAATAAATTTTCTATTATCCGGATTACCGAAAAAAGCATTTAATGTTTTATCTTTTTCTTCTTCTATTTCTTTTCTTTTTTGTTCAGCTAAATCACGGTCTGCAAGGGCTGCCAGGTCTTTTAATATTTGTTCTATTAAATTATCTTTTTGCGGTTGTATAATTGTTTCTCTTACAGCCTTGGTTATTGGGTCTGATGTCTGACCGTCAGGAGAGATATTGTCCAACAAAGCACTAATTGAAGGGGTAGATTGAGCAGAAGATGCAGAAGTAACGATAAAACCATCGTCAGCTGCATCTAGTGTAGGTTGAGCGGGAGCAGCTTGTTCTTGTTTTTTTTCATCTATATCGGATTCATATCCAGTATTATCTTTACTCATAAAACCTCTAATTTAACCAAAAATTAATTAGCACAGATTTTCCGCTGTCACCCCGTGACTTGACCACGGGGTCCATCTTAAAATACTGGAATTATTAGTATTTTAAACTGTTTTCTGGATCCCGTGGTCAATCCACGGGATGACACCAAAAACCTACCCATGCAAGTACTACATCTTTTTCACAGTTTGTGTTATACTGTCAAAGATATTATATAGAGATTTTAGTAATATCAAGAAAAAACTGATATTATTATTGAGAAAATTTAATAGAATTTTCATATTCTTTATTGAGTTCTTTAGTTGCCCAAAGCCAAGTTAAGCAAGTAATTATAAATATAATCATTAAACAGATGGAAATAGATTGATAACTAGCGGAAGGTAATATTATAAATACCAATGATTGTAAAAATGCACTACCGGATTTACCGAGTTTTGTACCTATCACGTCGGCAGCAGCTTTGCCTTTTATTTTTATTTCCGGATCTAAAGGAACATAGGCCATTTCTTTTGTTGAATCAAATAAGGTATATTTGCTTGATTTACTAAGCACATTTTGAATAGCACCTATTGTTATAGCAATTAAAGCAGGATCGGTTAGGATAAAATTTGCTATTATTAAGCCGGCAAATCCTTCAAAATTATTAACGGCAAAAAATAATATACCGGTAATAAAAACTATTAAAGGTGTGATAACAACTGCCGTAAACCAGCCAAGTCTTCTAACTATATTTGAACCAAGTACGACAAATAAAATAGTAAATACTCCGGTATAGCTCAAATAACTTCCTATAAAAGCTGCATATTCGGTTGGAGTTTTATAAATTTTAGTAGCTGCTGCTTTCCAAGGACCTTCTACTAAATTAATGGCAATGCCATAGCAGATAAGCAAAGTTGCAATTAATCTAATATGTCTTGACGATAGAATCATTTGAAAACTTTCTGCAATAGTCATAGATTTTTTCTTTGCTTTAAACCTGAGTAACGCCATATGCTCTTTGTCTAGTACTTTATGATTAAGCAGCCAAAAAGTTTTAATAGCTATTATACCTAAAATTAATACTATAGTTAGTATAATTTGTATAGAAAGTGTATGAAAAGATGATTGCAATGCAAATTTATTAGTTACGTAATCATTAACATTACTTAGATTTTCTAAAAACTGCCCTGCTAAATAAATACCTGTTTGACTAAGTAAACCGAATAACGGATAAAATCTTTTAGATTCTTCCACTGTAGTAATATTATTAACAAACTGCCAAAAAAGTAATGCAAAAACTACGTTTGGCCATAATTCAGCTATTATATAAAATAGTGAAAAACTCCATTTTGATAAAAGCAGTATAAACCATTTTAAATTAGGTAAACTTGCCGTTAAATTTTGAACGTTTACAGGGCTTAAATGCAGCATTTCATGATTTGGAAAAATAACGTAGGCAAATAAAGCAAAGAATGTTAAAAAAATTGATATAATAAGATAAAATATATTTTCTGCTTTCATCCTATTAACAAGCTTTACATAGATAGCAGTCATTAAGAAAGCTGACGGCATCACTCCCCAAAACTTCAAAAACGAGATAGTCTCGGCGCCTATCATAGTAGTAACAATACTATCTTTTAAAGCTCTGATTAGATTTTGGATAAATAAAATACAGAACATTAATAAGGTGATGAATAAAAATTTAGAAACTTCGTGGCGTTTTATAGGCCAGATATAATCGGTAAGTTTAGAAAGACAGGTATTGATTTTAGAGGAAGAATTTTCTATATTATTGGGGTTAATCGTCATTATTTGGTCTAACCTATCATGTAATTGGAGCTTTGTTGTATGAACTGTATGTCATTCCCGCGAAAGCGGGAATTCAGTACTTTAAAGCTTTTTTGAAAAGCTTTATTTATCTCACTTTACCCTAGATCCCCACCTACGCGGGAATGACATCTAGAGCTTTTCCTGATCTATACAACAATACTTGTAATTGGCTAGAGTTATATATTAAAGATTTTCTAAATTTAAGTCAAGTTAAAATCAAATTAAAATGAGTAATTATTGGTTTAATATTTATAAGCCAAGAGGCATAAGTTCTGCTAAACTTGTTAGTATAGTAAAAAAAATACTCGGTAAAGTTAAGATAGGGCATGCAGGTACTCTAGACGTAGAAGCGGAAGGAGTATTACCACTTGCCGTAGGTGAAGCTACAAAACTAATACAGCTACTAATTGATGCTAGAAAAGCCTATATTTTTACCGTAAAATTTGGAACACAAACAGATAGCGGCGATTATGCCGGTAAAGTAATAGCAACGAAAGATTGTATCCCTTCTCAAGAAGAGGCTTATGCCGTATGTTCTAAATTTATCGGTAACGTAACACAAATACCGCCGGCTTTTTCAGCTCTTAAAGTTAACGGCATAAGAGCTTATAAATTGGTGAGAGAGGGGAAAGAAGTAGAATTAAAGCCACGAAATATAACTATTTATGATCTAAAATGTTTAAATTTTGATGAGAAAAATGCTACCGCTATATACTATACGGAATGCTCAAAAGGTACTTATATAAGGACTTTAGCAGAAGATTTGGCATTGTCCTTGCAAAGTTTAGGATTTGTGATAGAATTACGCCGTACTCAGGTTGGAATATTTAAAGAAGAAAATGCTATCCGAATTAAATCGCCTGACGAAATTACCAAAAATTCCCTAGAGGAAAAAAGCATAAAGATAGAAGCAATACTGGACGACATCCTGGTTCTTGATGCAACTGACAGCCAAGCACAGCAAATTAAATACGGACAGAAATGTTTATTTAATTATGAAAAAGACGTTAATCTTTTATGGGTTCGCTATAAAGGTGTTTTGCTTGCAATAGGTAGCTTAAACAAGAGTTGCTTTAATTCTTTACGAGTATTTAATTTAACACAAGACTTCTTTTAAAACTAGAAGTCTATATATTTAAGGAGAAATTATCGATGTCGATTACTACAGAACGTAAACAACAGTTAATTAAAGAATATGCTATAACGGAAAATGATACAGGTTCAAGTGCGGTGCAATGTGCTATCTTAACTGCAAGAATCAATAATTTAACCGAGCATTTTAAATCTAACCATAAAGATCATACTTCAAGACGCGGATTATTAATTTTAGTCGGACGTCGCCGCAGATTACTTAACTATATTAAAAAGAATAATGTTAGTGAATATTTAGATTTAATAAGTAAGCTAGGAATTAGAAAGATTAAGTAGTACAAATATCATACCGCAACTTGACCTAGTGTCATACCGTGGTCAAGCCACGGTATGACAACCTTGAATAAAATATAAATTATGAAATGAGATAAATAGATGTTTAACGAAATAACTAAGAGTGTTACATGGAACGGGAAAGTTCTTGAGCTTAGTACAGGTAAAATAGCAAGGCAAGCTGACGGAGCAGTTACGGTAAAAATGGGTAATTCTGTTTTATTATGTACAGCAGTAGTAGCTAAAAAAGCAAAAGAAGGTATCGGCTTTTTTCCTTTAACGATTAATTATAGAGAAATGGCGTATGCTGCCGGTAAAATCCCCGGAGGATTTTTTAAACGTGAAGGAAAAGCATCAGATAGAGAAGTTTTAGTATCTCGTTTAATAGATAGACCGATTAGACCGTTATTTCATCCGGCTTTTGTGAATGAAACGCATGTAACTTGCAGTGTTCTTTCATATGATCCTGAAACTCCGGTAGATATACTTGCAATTATCGGCGCATCGGCTGCACTTAGCCTATCCCCTGCTCCTTATCTAGAAATAGTTGCTGCAAGTAAAGTCGGTTTAATCAACGGTGAATTTGTTTTAAATCCGGCACTTGGATTATTAAAAACAAGTCAACTTGATTTAGTAGTTGCAGGAACATCAGATTCAGTAATGATGGTTGAATCGGAAGCTCATTTACTCTCTGAAAAACAAATGTTAGAAGCCGTAAAATTTGGATTTGAAAACTTCCAGCCGGTAATAAAGATAATTAAAGAACTAGCAGAAGAAGCTAAAAAACCAAAGCTTGAAATGCAAGATTTATATCCCGCCTCATTAAAGAAAGACATTGAAAAGTTATTTGTAAAAGAAATTGAACAAGCTTTTGCGATTAAATCTAAACAAGAACGTAGCACTAATTTAGATTTAATACCTGAAAAAGTTCTTACACATTTTGTAAGCGACATAGAAAATAAAAAATATAGTAATTATCAAATCGAATCGGCTTTAAAATCTATTGAATCAGATATATTACGTAACGAGATTTTAGAAAAAAATAGACGTATCGATGGAAGAAGTACCACGGATATAAGACAAATTGCTTGTGAAATAGGTTTACTACCTTCCGCACACGGTTCAGCTTTATTTACTAGAGGCGAAACACAAAGCTTAGTTAGCACTACATTCGGTACTAGTTTAGATGAGCAGATGGTTGACAGTTTAGAGGGTGAGTATAAAGAGCGTTTTATGCTTAATTATATCTTTCCGCCCTACTCTGTAAATGAAGCAATGCCGATGAAAGCACTTAGTCGTCGTGAAGTCGGACACGGTAAACTCGCATGGCGTGCTATTAATCCAATATTACCTAATAAACAATTTCCTTATTCTATTAGAGTAGTTGCCGAAACTACGGAGTCTAACGGTTCTTCTTCAATGGCAACTGTTTGCGGTAGTTCTCTTGCTTTAATGTATGCCGGCGTACCGATAAAAGCACCGGTTGCGGGTATTGCTATGGGACTTATTAAGGAAGGCAAAAAATTTGCCGTATTATCGGATATTCTCGGTGATGAAGATTATTTCGGTGATATGGACTTTAAGGTTGCAGGAACTAGTGAAGGGATTACTGCATTACAAATGGATATCAAAATATCCGGAGTAGATTTTAAAATAATGAAAGTAGCTTTAGAGCAAGCACGACTCGGTCGTTTGCATATACTGGAGCAAATGAATAAAGTTATCAATAAACCAAATAGCGAACTAAGTAAAAATGCTCCTTCTACTACTACTATAAAAATAGATAAGGATAAAATTAGAGATATTATAGGACCGGGCGGTAAAGTAATAAAGGAAATTTGTGAAACTAGCGGTGCTAAAATAGATATAAGCGATGACGGCAGCGTTTCTGTTTATGCTTCAGATAGAGATAAGCTAAAAGTTGCCTTAGATAAAATTAAAGCTATTGCCGTTGAACCTGAAATCGGTGAAATATTTAACGGTACGGTAATGAAAGTCTTAGATTCTGGTGCTTTTATTAATTATTTAGGTAATAAAGACGGCTTTGTTCATATTAGTGAAATTTCAGAAGAAAGAATAGAAACGGTTAGTAGTGTTTTAAAACAAGGCGATATAGTAAAAGTTAAGCTAATAGGTTTTGATAATAAAGGCAAAGCAAAATTAACTATTAAAAATACCGATAAGGATAAATCTTCAAATAATCCAAAACCAAAAAATAATGTTAAGGAAAATTCAGGACCTGAGCAGCGACGTGATTCTAGTAAAAAACGAACTTGGAATGAAGATAATAATACTGAAACGTCTGAAGTAATTACAGAACGTAAGTATTTTAATTGATCTTGTCATACCGTGGACAAGCCACGGTATGACAATGAGTAAATAAATGACCAACACAAATAATTACCGCATCATCGCAAAGAGGGTTATTTCTAGTGAAGCAAGTGCTTTAGAAAAATTATCCGAAAATATCCCTGAAGATTTTAACAGAATTATAGAATTTTTACTATCTTTCAAAGGACGGGTAATTTTAACGGGTATAGGTAAAAGCGGTTATATTGCAAAAAAAATAGCAGCTAGCTTTTCCTCAACCGGTATGCCTGCTTTTTATTTACATCCGGCAGAAGCAAGTCACGGCGATTTAGGTATGGTGACGAGAAATGATCTAGTAATTATGCTATCTAATTCCGGTGAAACTAAAGAGCTATTTAATATAATTGAATATTGCAAGAACTCTTCCATAAAAATTGCTGCAATGACAATGAATAAAAATTCCACTTTAGCTAAAAGAAGCGATTTTTTATTAATAGTACCTGAATGCCCGGAAGCTTCTGTAATTGGAGCTCCTACTATATCATCTTTAATAATGTTATCACTCGGTGATGCTTTAATGACTGTTATACATGAAAAACGAGGCTTTACTAAAGATGATTTTAAAATTTATCATCCGGGAGGTACAATCGGTGCTAATTTAACAAAAGTTAAAAACCTAATGTGTAGCGGTGATGAAATACCTTTAGTATATGAAGATACTTCCTTTGCCGAAACTATAATTGTTATGAATAAAAAACGTTTAGGTTGTACACTTGTAACAGATAAAAACCAAAATTTGGTGGGAATTATAACCGATGGGGATTTACGTCGTCATATTAACGATCAAATCCACTTAAAAACAGCATCAAGCATTATGACCAAAAACCCTATTCATATCTCATCGGAAATATTTGCAAAAGAGGCTTTAAATTTAATGAAAGCCAAGAATATCACTAATATACCGATTGTTGATGATAATGTTATTATAGGCATTATCCATATTCATGATTTACTACGCATAGGAGTTAGCTAAAATCTATGCCCTCTTCTTATAAACGGCGAAAAAAAATTTGGAAATCTGTATATCTTTTAATAATAGTTGGCATTTTGTATATAGGATATATATTAATTAAAAGTGGTTATATTAATGAAGAAAACGATATTAACGTTACAAAAAAAAGTTTACAAAATACTAAAAATTTTGACTTAAAATATAATATTATATTGAAAAATTCAATTTTTGAGGGAGTAAATAAAAATTTAAATGCGTATAAGATTAAAACTGAGCGAGCTATAAAAGAGTCAGATAACAAATATAAATTAGATATAATAAATGCTATTTATAACGTAAATCAAGACCAAACTCTTATTATCAATGCAAAAGAAGGCTTTTTAGATGAAGAATCAAACATATTAGATTTAAAAAACGATGTAAAACTTTTTTTTGATGAGATCATATTTAACACTAACAATGCAAGGATTGATTTAGTAAATAAGAATATAACCGGTCATTCCCCTGCTAAGTTACTTTACAAAAACTCTTCAATTACTTCAGATAGTTTTAATACGAAGGATGAAAATAATATTATAATTTTTAAAAGCAATGTCTCTACAATCATCGATTTATCGGATTAGACATCTTTCTAGACCAGCTTATAGAGAGGAATTTAAAGGAGACACGGAACGCAGCACCGCAGCGTATATAGACATATGTGAGGATGCGAGTACCGGTTCAACGTCTAAATTACCTCTAGAAACGAAGTTTAGAAAGATGTCTATTATTAAACTTGTTTTACTTCTTATAATTAGTACCGTAATATATGCTAATGATAAAAATATTTCAAATTTACATATAACATCTGATACTTTAATTATTGATAGAACCAAACAAAAGGCAGAATATCTTGGAAATGTTGTTGTTTACTTCGATAATGCGATACTTAGAACGAAAGAATTATATATTTTTTATAAAACAATAGATGAAAAGCAAACTATTGATCATATAGTTGTCCCTACTAAATTGACTGTAGAAAGAAAAATAAATAATGAATTATTACTTGCAGATAGTGCTAAATATTTTTTCGATAATAAACAACTTATTCTACTTGGTAATGTAATATTACAGCGTGACGATAATGTTTTAAAAACTAATAAACTAATCTACTATGTAGATATTATTAAGAAATAGAGCTATTTATCGTTGGTACGTCATTGTGAGCGACTGCAAGGAGTGTTGCAATCCAGAAAATAATTAAAAAAAATGCTAAAGATTAGCATTTTTAAACTGGATTGCTTCGTCAGTTACTTACGTAATTTTCTTGCAATGACGTTGAAAATTAATCACAAATAAAAAAGATGGACAGTTTACAAGTTAAAAATATATCAAAATCCTACAAAAAAAGGAATATATTAACGGATATATCTCTGAATATAAAACAAGGAGAGATAGTTGGTTTATTCGGTCCGAACGGAGCCGGTAAAACAACTTGCTTTAACATTATTATCGGTTTAATGAAACCGGACTCGGGGCAATTACTTTTAAATGATATAAATATTACCAACTTGCCTATTTATTTACGAGCAAGGCTTAGAATCGGTTATCTTCTTCAAGAACCTTCGATATTTCGGGGATTATCAGTTGAGGATAATATTAAAGCTGTAGTTGAGATATCTGAAAATGATAAAGAAGTAATTGAACAAAAAACCCATAATTTGCTAGAGAAATTTTCGATAGTTCATTTAAAAGATTTATCCGCTGCTAGCTTATCAGGCGGTGAAAGGCGTAGGCTTGAGATTGCACGTTCACTTGCAATAGAGCCTAAATTTATCATGCTTGATGAACCGCTTGCCGGTATTGACCCGCTTGCTATTTCCGATATCAAAAATCTAATTACTTATTTACGTGAATTTAATATAGGCATATTAATTACCGACCATAACGTACGTGATACTCTAGATATAGTCGACCGTGCTTATGTTATTTTTGAAGGTAAAGTATTATTAGAAGGAAGTGCTAAGGAAATAGCAAGTAGCAAGAAAGTTCAGGAAGTGTATTTGGGAGAAAGCTTTAGCTTCTAGATTCCGATGTCATCCCTGGCTAAAAGCGGGAATCCAGTCCTTTTCGATGTCATGCCGTGGCTTGACCACGGGATCCAGTAGAATTGACTACTATAAATTGTTTTTATGGCGTGATCAAGCCACGGCATGACATCGAATACGTTTTCCGAACCATGTAATAACTTCAAAACAGTTTTTTATGCAAATTAACAAAGAAATTTTTAGGGCTTATGACATACGAGGTAATAGCCTTAAGGATTTAACGGAAGAAGTAGCTTATAAAATCGGCTTTTGTTTCGCCGAGATGACTATAATGAAAGATAACGATAAAATCTGTATAGGTTTAGACGGTCGGCTTAGCTCCCCTACCCTTTGTAAAGCTTTAGAACTAGGATTAACTGATGCAGGAGCTAAAATCATAAATATTGGCGTAGTTCCAACGCCGGTTTTATATTTTGCCGATAAACACTTTATGCCTGCCGGTAGTATTATGGTCACGGGATCACATAACCCTCGTGACGATAACGGTTTTAAAATGTTGCAAAACGGCAAATCTTTTTTCGGTCCTCAAATCCAGGATTTACTAGCAAAGATTAATGTCATACCGTGGCTTGACCACGGTATCCATAGTGATATTAACTGGATCCCGCGGTCAAGCCGCGGGATGACAATAACTCCTTACGACATCCAATCTAAATACCTAAAACGTATTTTAGATGGAATAAATATTAATCCAAAATTAAAAGTAGCTTGGGATTGCGGTAACGGAGCAACCGGCAATATTATTGAAGAACTAAAAAAACATTTAGCTAACAAGAATATAATCATAAATAGTAAGATTGACGGGAATTTTTCAAGCCATCACCCCGACCCTACTAACCCTGCTAATTTACAAGAGCTAATTAAATTAGTTAAAAAACAAAATTGTGACCTTGGTATAGCTTTTGACGGTGACGGTGATAGAATCGGTATTATCAGCTCAAGCGGGAAGATATTATTCGGTGATCAAATTTTATGTATATTTGCTGAGGATATTTTAAAGGAAAACCCAAATGCCAATATAATAGTCGATATAAAAGCCAGCCGGTTCATCGTTGATAAAATAAAATTATTCGGCGGAAATCCTATAATATGGCGAACAGGTCATCCTTTTATTAAAAGCAAAATGCTTGAGACAAAGGCTTTACTCGCCGGTGAAATGAGCGGGCATATATTCTTTGCCGATAAATATTTTGGCTTTGATGATGCAATTTATGCAGTTCTTAGATTTTTAGATTTACTTAGCAAATCGGATAAAACTCTAGATGAGATAATAGACGAGTTACCCAAAAGCTATAGTACACCGGAAATTAAAATATTTGTTTCTTCAGAGTTAAAACTAAAAATTATAGAAGAAATAAAACAAAAGTTACTTGATGATAAAATAGAATTTAACGATATTGACGGTGTACGGGTAAATACTGAGCATGGTTGGTGGCTCTTGCGTAGCTCTAATACCGAATCTATTATAGTTGCAAGGGCTGAATCAGCTAATAAGGATGGTTTAGAAAAAATAATAACTATAATTAATAAATATCTTGAAAAATACGGGCTATTATTATTAAATTAATTATTAAAAAATTATTGTTTTATATATTTTTCTTACATTAAATTAATATAAAGGAAAAATAATATGTTTAAAATTTCATATACAACAGACCTAATCGATACATCATCTGTTGATACTAAATTAGTTACAATAACGGCAACAGGTGCAAATACATTAAATATTAACATTACCAACAAGGCACCATTGGTAATAAAAAATAAAGACCTTGAGCCTACTAATGATCCTCTTATTTTTAAACTTAACAGTGATGTAGCAGCATCTAACGGTCTAAATAGTTTAGTTCTTGACTACAATGACACAGGCTTAGTCCAACTTTAGTTATGACAACAAATTTGGTACAATAACATTTAGTGGACCGGCAGATAGTAATGCTAATACTAAGACTTTAGGAAATACTATTAATACTGATGAAATCGTTTAAGGGTATTAATGTCATTCCTAGCTAAAAGCGGGAATCCAGTACTTTTTGTTGTCATACCGTGGCTTGACCACGGTATCTAGAAAAAATTAAAAAAGACTGGATACCGTGGTCAAGCCACGGTATGACACCGAATACATGAAATAGTTTAAACAAGTGACAAAGAAAGAAATATACTCAAATGATTTGGAGAATTGGAATGTAAAACGAGGAGCGAGCACGCACAGCCTATACTTAATAGGTGAGCATGCGAGTCCTCTGAAGTTTTGCAGAAACAATTCTTCAAATCATTTGAGTATAATTATATTATGCGGGCCGACTGCTAGCGGGAAGTCTTATTTAGGGCATGAATTGGCTAAAGCTTATAACGGCGAAATCATTAATATCGACTCAATGCAGGTTTATAAGGAAATTCCTATTATTACCGCCTCCCCTCCGAAAAGCTATAAAACTGAAGTTACTTACCATTTATATAATGTTCTATCAATTACAGAAGATTTCTCGGTAATAAAATATCTAAAATTTGCAACAGAAAAAATAAAAGAAATAACCGGCAGGGGTAAACTACCCATATTAATAGGAGGAACGGGCTTATATATCAATTCTCTAGTTTTTGGCTATAATAATATTCCTGATATAATGGAGGATTTACGCAAAGAAGTTAGAGAATTGCATAGTAAAATAGGCAATATAGAATTATGGAATAAATTAGGGAAGCTTGACCCGCTTGCTGCTTCTAAAATAAACCAAAATGATACTCAACGTTTAATTAGAGCTTATGAAGTATTCATGCAAACCGGTAAATCTATTTTTTCCTTTCAAACCTTGCCAAAAGAACATATCTTATCTGATTTTAATTTCAAAATTATCTTCTTAAATCCTGAGCGAAAATTTTTGTATAAAACATGTGATGAGCGTCTAGATAAGATATTTAAAGAAGGGACAATTGACGAAATTGCTTTAATAAAAAGACAATTCACCCCACAACATTATTCGAATTTAAAAGCAGTAGGGATAAAAGAAATTTTAGCTTATTTAAACGGCAATCTCACTTTAGATGAGGCTTTAAATGCAGCTCAAATACGAACCCGTCAGTATGCTAAAAGACAAGTTACTTGGTTTAAAAATCAGATACAAGATAAAACCACATTAGAATATTCTAACCAAGAAGAGTTTGAAAAAATATTAAGAAATTTTACGTACTATAGCTAGGGTTAAATAAAAATGGTATGCTATTAATTTGTCATCCCGTGGCTTGACCATGGGATCCAAAACTTTTTAAGGTTTTCTGGATACCGGGAACAAGTCCCGGTATGACAGTTTTTATATCTTTTTTATCTCGCTTTAGCCATATATTAATGCGTTATCTATGTATTTCTTCTTTCTTTTTATTATTAGAAATAGAAGTAATGGAAAGTGCATTTGTCTTAGATCCTACAATATTAATCTTACTATTTAAATTTGAGACGATACTTTGTGCTTCTTTTAAAATATTTAATTTATTAATATTTTCAAACTCATTTTTAAAGTTATCTTTTAACTGTTCATTGAAGATTTCTTTTGGTAAATAAATTCCACCGGTAATAGTGCCTGCCCAAGTATATTTAGATTTAGAATTTAAAGTATAGGCAATATTACTTGCTAACTTTTCTAGATTTTTCGGCTCTAAAAAATTATTTATATTATCGGGATTCTCTTTAGAATATTCAGAAACGATAGGTTTTAGCATCTGATTAATCATGTAAAAATCTTCACCTCTATTATCACCTTTATCAAAAAGTTTTTGTGATATTTTCTCGCTTAAAATATTTGCTAATAAATTATTCTTAATATCTTGTTTATTTGCAATATTTTCATATAAAGGGTTTAATATTTGTAATGGAGAATTTACATGATTTGTAATATGTTTATATTGATTTGTTTTAGGAGTAGCTAGGTTAGTAACCATATTCATAGGTAGTGAATTTAGTTTTTCTATAATATAGTCTTTAATCGTTTGATTTTCTTCATATAATATTTTTACCTGTTGAACAAATTCTTTTTTACTAAGTAAATTTCTTTTTCCTTCAGCTTGTATTTGTAAAAATACTTTATCAATTGCCTTATCAATTAATTTTGCTTGTTGTTCTTTAATTAGTTTAGGTACTAAAGGAGGGATAGCCTTATCAAGATTGTAAGTATCAGTAAGTAGCATTAAATTATCAGGTAATTTAGCACCTGTTAAATTAGTATTTTTAAAATTACAATCTTTTAAAGAAGTTACTTTAGTTAAATCTGCATTTTTTAATGATACGCCTGAGAAGTCGATATTAGATAAATTACCTACTAATATAGCTCCCTTTAAGCTGAATTTTCCATTTTGTATTTTATTTAAATTATTTCTAAGAGTAATTTTATCTATAGTTTTATCTATAGTTTTATCTTTAAAATCTTGTGATGGACTCAATACGTCTTTTACTTTTTCAGTAGCATAGCTAAAACCTGCTTTTATAATATTCGGAAATTGCCCTTCAAAATAATTTGTTTTTCGAGCTAGATGATATATAGCTATAACAACCTCAGGATAATTACTTTTTTCAACCTCTTCTATAACTTTAACTAATTCATCAGGATGGTTTAACATTGATGGAAGTACATTATATAATTCTTTCTTATCAAGGTTATTTATACCTGGTATGTCCACTAAAGTTTTATCTAAAATACTTGCAAATATTTCTCTATTATTATTTAAATATTTTTTAATTTCAGGATTCTCTTTAGTTAAAACTATTAATTCTTTTGCCATTCCTCTATAATCGCCTTTAATAAAATCTCGAAAAACCTTGTTTAATGATTCAGGTTTATCAAGTAATATAGGCATTATGCTAGTTAGCTTTGTAACATCACTCGCTTCTAGACCATAATTTATAAGTTGTTGTTTTATAGTTTGGCTATTTTTTTCATCTTGTTCTAAAACTCCTGTAATTAAATTATCAAATAGACCTTCTTTACTTTGGTCTACTAATATATCTTTTAATTTAAATGAAGGATCATTAAGGGCAGAGATTATATTACCGGTTAAACTCATATAATCGCCTTTATTTAAGTCTGCAATAATCTCATGAGCAATTTCCGACTTTGACATAACTTCGCCTACTATACTAAGCATTTGTTTATCAAAATTATATTCTTTTGTTATGCTTTGTACGCTAGGAGTATTTTCAATAATACCTAAAGCAATATTTGGTAAGATTGTTTTATTATTAGCAAAAAAACTTTTTAATTTATCATCACCCGCTACCATTTCTAAGGATTTCTCAAGAGATATCATTACACCTTGATTTGGAACATTAAGAGTATCAAAAATTTCTTTTGTCTCAGGAATTTTATTTAATAAAGTAGGAATAATATCTAAAATTTTAAGATCGATTTTGTAACTTTCAAAATGTTCTTTTAAGAAAGGTTTAGCTTGTTCTTTTGCTTCTGCTAAGAAATTTTCAATAATTATTTGTTTTTCAGGAGATAGTTTGTTAAATCTTTTTAGAGAATGAGTATTATTTATATTTTTAGCTAGTTCTTGCTTAAAATCAGGATGTTCATTAAATATTTTTATAACTAATGAATATAAATTTTTCTTTTCAGGTTTTTGTAATATATCATCAAAAGTTTTTATATAATCACTTGGAAGTATTTCAGTTGCTCCGGTACGTATATAATTCGTAATATCTTCGCTCTTTTCCTTAAAGAATTTTTTGAAGTTTTTATCGATAACCAGCATATCAAAACTTCTAGAAGTCACTTTATTCCAGTCCGGTAGCTCTTGCTTTACTTCAACTGCAATTTCTTGAAGTTTTTTAAGTACTTTTTCATTTTTAACACATTCTTTTAGTATTTCGAGTCCCTTTTGATCTAAAGCACTCTTATCTTGAAATTCTCTAAAGCCCGCATTTGCTAAGATTTGACCTATTTTAGGCAAATCATCTGAATGTTTTTTTAAAAATTCCCATATTGGAGATTTTTCAAGAAGTGATTTTTGAAATTCCAGATCAAGATATATCTTAGAAGAGTTAGCAAGCTTAACAAGATTATAAGTATTTACAGGATTAGTTAAAACAAATCTTGCTCCGAGTAACATCGTTCTTAAGCTTATACTTTTTGAAGACGATAAGTCCTTAATTGCACTCTTTAGTACTTTATTAGCTTTAGAAGAAGATAAAACTTTTTCTACAACTTTTTGATAGTTTTTATTTTTTATAACAGCCATAAAATTACTCGAAATTTTTAACAATAAAGATTAGGTGTTTTTAATTTTTTTTATTCTTGTTATTAATATGTATACTTCGACACAACACGTTCAGCATCCGAGGACTTACAAAGACATTGCTGCCAATTTTTCAAGTTCTATCTGAGTATATTATTTAGCCTCCGCTTTTGGCGTCCATCTCAGTGAATACTTCTTCCCATGAACCGGTAGTCGCTGCTTTTGAATATTCAGTTGCTCTATTTTCAAAAAAGTTCGTATGTTCGACTCCGTTTAGCATTTCATCAAGCCAAGGAAGCGGGTTATGATTTACCAAATATACATCTTTGAGTCCTAGCTGCATTAAACGACGGTCAGCAATATAACGAATATACTGTCTTACTTCATATGCCGTTAACCCCTCAATACCGCCAACTTCAAAAGCAAGTTCAATAAAGGCATCCTCAAAATGCACAATAGTCGTACAAGCTTCATAAATACGTTTACGCAGCGTTTCCGTCCAAACTTCAGGGTTTTCTCTTACAAAAGTCTTAAACAGAGTAATAATTGAATTAGTATGAAGCGTTTCATCACGCACTGACCAAGCAATAATCTGACCCATACCTTTCATTTTATTAAAACGAGGGAAATTAAGCATGATCGCAAAAGAAGCAAATAGCTGTAATCCTTCAGTAAAAGCTCCAAATACTGCAAGTGTAGTTGCTATATCTTCTTTGGTATCCACTCCGAATTGCTGCATATAATCATACTTGTCTTTCATTTCCTTATATTTAAGAAATGCCGAATATTCTACTTCCGGCATACCTACCGTATCAAGTAAATGTGAATATGCTGCAATATGTACCGTTTCCATATTAGAAAATGCCGATAACATCATTAATATTTCAGTCGGTTTAAATACTCGTGAATAATGCTTCATATAGCAATTATTCACTTCAATATCTGCCTGTGTAAAAAAACGAAATATTTGCGTTAATAGATGTTTTTCCCCTGGAGTTAAGTTATATTTCCAATCTTTAACATCGTCGGCAAGCGGTACTTCTTCCGGTAACCAATGAATTTTTTGTTGAGTGTGCCAAGCTTCATATGCCCATGGATATGAAAACGGTTTATAAATTGGACTTGCATCAAGTAATGACATAATTTTTCTTTTAATTTTTCTATTTCCGTAACTGATAACCCCGTTATTCTTGATATAGTATTTATATCAATTCCCTCAAGTAATGCGTTTTTTGCTGCTTCAATTTCGCTTTCAGCTCTACCTTCGTATACTTACTTTTTTGATTTGGTGTCACATCTATGTATTGTTTCATATTCTATTCTTTTAGCTTTTCTATTTCTTCCGGAGATAATTCTGTAAGCTCAATAATATCTTCTAGCAACATTCCTTTAATTAGCATTTTTTTCTATTTCAATTTTCCCATCAGCTTTCCCCTCATTATATTTACTTTTTTGATTTAACTCTTCCGTTTGAGCAGTAAGCATCGCTTTAATATAATTATCATATTCTGCTTCGCTCCAGTTAAATTGTCCAATAGTTTTATAGGCTGATAATACTACATCTTTTGTATGTTTCGGGGGTTCTTTGGCTCTATCAAATTTAGCCATCATATATAACCAATCATCTTCTAAGCTTTCTAACTCATCTGCTTCTTTGGTAAATTTGTCTAATTCAACAAATACGTAAGACAAGCATTTAAGTTGATACTTACCGTTGCCGACATTAATAGTTTGATGATAGCTAATACATTCTTTTTCCTCGGGTAATGCCTGAAATCCAGAAGTAATTACTACCATTACTACAGGAGCTAGATCAGCATATTCTTTTCCTCTTTTTAATTGCGAAGAAAATGCTATATAACCGTAAAATTGTACTCTTGCTAAAAAGGCATCAGCATAGCCGTTTTGCATCTCAACAATATAAATATTGCCGGAGTTATCTCTAACTTTTACGTCTACTATACTCCTTTTATTCTGCCCTAAATCCGGTACGTGTTCGTTTGAAATATATTCAAGGTCGATAATCCTTAACTCTTCAGGGTAACCTCATAATATTATTGAGAAAGCTTAGTAACCTTGTTTTATCCATAAACAATTTTTTAAATGCTACATCATTTGTTGGGTCTAAATATCTTTGCATAGTTATATTATACTTACTGACAAGCTAAGCATTCTTCGTAGTTACCGGCTTCTGCTAACTTATCGTTTTGTTTCTCTAAGTCTTTAAAATCTGCTTTTGGTACATCATGCGACACTTTATCGGCTCGTTGTATTGACGTGGATCTACAGTAATATAAACTTTTTACTCCTTTTTTCCAGGCTTTAAAATGAATATTATTTAAATATTTCTTACTAATGTTACCCGGTAAAAAGATGTTTAAAGATTGTGCTTGCGTAATGTAAGGAGTACGATCACTTGCCAGTTCAATTAGCCAATTCTGATCAATTTCGTAAGCGGTTTTGAAAACCTGTTTTTCTTCTTCGGATAAAAATGTTAAATGTTGCACTGATCCTTCATGTGTTGCAATCGAAGACCAGACTTGATCATTATTAAATCCTTTCTCTTCTAATAACTTTTCTAAATGTTTGTTACGCACGTTAAAAGAACCGGTTAAAGTCTTTTGTACAAAGCTATTAGCGGCAAACGGCTCTATTCCAGGTGAGGCATTACCTGCTATTACCGAAATTGAGGCGGTAGGTGCTATTGCGGTTTTATTGCTAAATCGTTCATTACTTCCTGCATCTAGAGCATCAGGACATACTCCTTTTTCTTTACCGATTTCTATTGAGGCTCTATCGGCTTCAGCAGATATATATTCAAATATTTTTTTATTCCAAACTTTGGCCATAACAGATTCTATCGGTACTTTTTTCATTTGCAAAAATGAGTGGAAGCCCATTACGCCAAGCCCAACGCTTCGCTCACGCAAAGCCGAATATTTAGCTCTTGCCATAGTATCTGGTGCTTTATTAATAAAGTCTTCTAAAACATTATCAAGGAATAACATAATAGAATGGATAAATTCTTTATCATCTTTCCACTCTTCATAATACTCTAAATTTAAAGAGGAAAGGCAGCAAACAGCAGTTCTTGACTTTCCTAAATGATCAATTCCCGTCGGCAATGTAATTTCGCTACAAAGATTGGACATTTTAACTTGAAGCCCTAATTTTTTATGATGCTCAGGTATGGATTTATTAACACTATCAATAAATAACAAGTAAGGCTCACCTGTTTCTATTCTAGTAGTTAATAATTTAACCCATAAATCTCTTGCTCTAACTTTATTTACGACTTTTTTGGTAGCAGGACTAATAAGGTCAAAATCCGTATTGTTTTCAACGGCTTTCATAAATTCATCGGTTATAGCTATACCGTGATGAATATTAAGAGCTTTACGGTTAACATCCCCACCTGTCGGACGTCTTATATCGATAAATTCTTCAATTTCAGGGTGATTAATAGGCAAATATACAGCCGATGAACCTCGTCTAATAGAACCTTGCGAAATAGCAAGAGTCATAGAATCCATTACTTTAATAAACGGTATAATACCGGATGAATGACCTTTATCACGAATCCCTTCATTAATAGAACGAACATTACCCCAATAACTTCCAATCCCGCCACCGCGTGCAGCAAGCCAAACATTTTCCGTCCATAAATTTACTATATCGTCTAAGCTATCATCGGTCTCATTCAAGAAGCATGAAATAGGAAGCCCCCTGTCCGTTCCGCCGTTACTTAAGATTGGTGTTGCCGGCATAAACCACATTTTACTCATATATTCATATAACTTCTGAACATGCTGTTTATTTTCGGCATAATAACTAGAAACTCTTGCAAATAAATCTTGAAAATCCTCACCTTTCATAAGATATCGATCTCGCAGAATAGCTTTACCGAAAGGAGTAAGTAAATTGTTATGGTTGTTGTTTATAGTTATTTGAAATTTATTTTTTTTAAGTGTGTTCATTATAGGTACTAATGGGTTGTAGGCATTATTTATAATGCTTATTTTGAAAAAAATGACACCATATTCAGTGTATAGAATCTTCACCTAAGTAAACACGAGAATAATAATTTATTCAATATAAATATTTATTTTTTTTTAGATGTTTGACTTGACACAAATCACCCTTGATTACTATATAGAATAGTTTTTACAAATGTTATGCTTTCTTAAGGCACAAGCAGTCTTAATCCTGTGGAAGTAAGGCATCGTTGCGTGGTTCCAAGTTATATTTCTGCATAGGCATAAGTTTAAGGATCGATTCCATCTCTGTCATCCCGTGATCAAGTCACAGCGTAACAGAAAGAAAACCGATCCATGCAACAAGACCTTATCTATGCGGGAATAACGTTAAAGGCATTCTCCATCATTCGTATTAAGACCTATCGGTGTAACCTCATCCTTATATTCAACAATAAACGATGAAACAAATTTACGTGGTGTGTCGGCCACTATCCAATCAACTTCTACAACATAATATCCTGGATCTCTGTCTGGAAAAGTCACTTCAATCGTTTTAGAAGGAGCTAATGTATGATCCCAGTAAGGGAATTTATCAGAAAGTTCACTATAAATTTCTTCTAAATCGTCGTGTTTCAGTCTATTTTCAAAGGTAAACTCATATTTAATATAAATTTATGATATTTTTCCCACAGAATTATTAGCTTGTTATAAATAGAAATATAATCGACTATTATAGTAATAATAATACTTTTATTTTTTCAGAGTATAAAAATGGCTACTAAAATAGCAATAAGTCAATTTAAGTCTCATTGTCTTGAAATAATAGAAAAATTACAAACAGATAAGGAATCTATTATAATTACCAAAGAGATAGGGAAGTAGCACAAATATTACCTATAAATACTAAAAAGATCTCAATATTTGGTATGCTAAAAAACAAAACCGAGATAAAAGCGGATATATTAGAACCAATAGAAGAAATAATGGAATGCAGAACATTAATAATGGTTTAGTACTAGATACCCATGTTTTATTGTGGTCACTATTACAACCTGAAGAATTATCAGAACAAATAAAACACAAAATCAATTTAGCTCAAGAAAATTCACAATTATTCCAAGTTCTATCTCATTATGGGAAATAGCTATGCCTAACTTTAAAAAGCGTATTAATATTTACGAACCTATAAAGGACTTTCTAAACTCTATAACAAATATCAACGGATTATCTATTAAAGATATTTTTCTGGAGATTGCTGCTAAAAGCATTTCTCTTATGGATGATTTTCATGGTGCCCCAACTGATAGAATTATTGTAGCAACAGTAAAATGTCTTAGAGCTACTCTACTTACTAGAGATCAAAAAATTCTTAACTGGGCTAAGTTAGGACATAATCTATCTAGGTTCTGTACGCTTTTGATTAATGATTATAATTATGAGATATTTTTAAGCGAAAATTAATAAGATTTTTGTAGTAATAGTTGTTCCTATTTCAAAAAAATCTTATAATTTGCAGCTAAAAAGAGTCATAATTATGATTAAATATTAAAAGTGTGCAGAACCTCAACACAATAACAATTGATTATTTCCTCAATATCCAATAAAATCCTTTTTAAAATTTAAATATAAAAAGTAATGTATAATACTGATGTTGTAATAATAGGTGCCGGTCCGGTTGGATTATTTGCAGTTTTTCAAGCAGGAATGCTTGGCATAAAATGTCATGTTATTGATGCACAAGAAGTTATTGGCGGTCAGTGTATTATCCTATATCCTGAAAAGCCTATTTACGATATACCGGCATATCCTAAAATTGCAGCAGAAGAGCTAATAAAACAATTAGAGCTTCAAGCAGCTCCTTTTAAGCCTGTATATCACTTAAATCAGCAAGCTATAGAGCTAAATAAACAAGATGATTTTTTCGAAATTAAAACCTCAAAAAACACTCTTATTAAAAGCAAAGTTATTATTATTGCAGCAGGAGCAGGTTCATTCGGACCGAATAAACCGCCCCTTGCAAATATTGAAGATTTTGAAAGCAAGTCGGTTTTTTATTTCATCAATGATAAAAGCAAATTTGCGGGTAAAAATATAGTTATAGCAGGCGGCGGGGATTCGGCTGTTGACTGGGCTATTTCTCTTTCGGAGATTGCAAATAAAATATATTTAGTACATAGGCGGGATAAATTTACGGCTGCCCCTGAAAGCGTAAGGCAATTAAGGCATATTGCAGAAACCGGTAAAATCGAGTTAGTAACCGGTTATCAATTAAATGCTTTAGATGGTAATAATAGTGAACTTCAATCGGTTATAGTTAAAGATCTACAAAATAATACTCGCAAATTGGATGCCAATATATTACTACCTTTTTTTGGTTTAAAACAAGATCTGGGTAGTTTAGCAAATTGGGGTTTAAATGTTAAGCTTCACCATATTGAAGTAGATAATTCCTATTATCAAACTAATATAGAAGGTATTTACGCTATTGGTGATATTGCTCATTATGCTGGTAAACTTAAACTGATTCTTACCGGTTTTGCCGAAGCAGCAAGTAGCCTTCATCATGCTTATAGTAGAGTATTTGACGGCAAGGCTCTACATTTTGAGTATTCTACCACAAAATATACTCGATGAACTTTAAAAATTGGCTACGTCGTTCTACAAGTTCTGCGGTGCTCACGTATTATTATACGCTCCGCTCATCGCCTTGTGAACTCCTTGCTCTTTTTAAAGTTGATCTTCGTAATCAATATTTCATTTATCAAGGGTATATAGTGAATAATATAATTGACGGTAAAGCGTTAGCAAATGAGATACTAGCAGACTTAAAGCTAGAAATTCAAGAACTTAAAAGCCAAACCAACACTTCACCGAAGCTTGCTATAGTATTAGTAGGCGATAATCCGGCAAGCATTATTTATGTAAAAAATAAAATAAAAAATGCACATAAAATAGGAATCGATACTTTATTAGTAAATCTATCTACTACTATTTATACAGATGATTTAATATCGAAAATCAACGAGTTAAACCTTGATAACGAGATTTCGGGAATTATAGTTCAGCTTCCTTTGCCAAGCTCCATAGATAAAAATAAAATTTTATCGGCAGTATCACCTTCTAAAGATATCGATGGTTTCCACCCTTTAAATGTCGGTTACTTACATAGCGGGATTAGTCAAGGCTTTATCCCCTGCACCGCCCTTGGTTGTCTTGCAGTTATAAAAAAATACGAACCTAATTTAACCGGTAAAAACGCTGTAATTATCGGACGCTCAAATATAGTAGGAAAACCTTTAAGTGCTTTACTGTTAAAAGAAAATTGCAGTGTTACTATTTGCCATTCCAAATCACAAAACTTAAGCTCTATTACTTCTAAAGCCGATATTGTCGTTGCCGCAATAGGTTTGCCTTTAAAATTAACTGCAGAATATTTTAATCCTGAATCTATAGTAATTGATGTAGGCATTAATAGAATTAGCGGCAATAAAATTATCGGTGATGTTGATTTTGAAAATGTTAAATCTAAAGTAAAATATATTACTCCCGTCCCAGGCGGCATCGGACCGATGACTATTGCGTTTTTACTTAAAAATACGGTTAAGGCATTTAAGGATTCTTATAATACATATGTCATTCCCGTGTAGAATAGGCCTTGTTGCATGGATACCGAGTTGTCATTGCGAGCAGCCGTAGGCTGCGTGGCAATCTCATGAAATAATAACAAACTCCTGAGATTGCTTCGTCAATTGCTATGCAAATTCCTCGCAATGACGGATAAACCGATCCATGCAACAAAGCCCCTAGAAAAACATTAAGATTATTCTATATTATAAATACTCGCAAGTTTTACATAATTTCTTACGTTATCTTGCATATATTCTAAATCTTGATCGGTTAAATATCTAACAAATTTTGCAGGAGATCCCATCCATAATTCTTTAGATTTAATTATCTTCTTTGGCAGGATAAGACTTCCTGCAGCAATAAAAGCATATTCTTCTATTACTGCATAATCCATTATCGTAGTACTCACACCGATAAAAGCATTATTATGTATTGTGCAGGCATGAATAAGAGAGAGATGACCTATAGTTATATTATCGCCTATTTCTACCGGTCCGTTAAATCTTGAAGTATGAATTACACTACCGTCTTGCACGTTAGTATTATTTCCTATTTTTATCGATTCAACGTCGCCTCTAAGAACCGTATTAAACCAAATGCTTGAATTACTACCTATTTCAACATCTCCTATTAAAGAGCTGCTTTCGACAATATATGCACTTTTATCGATTCTTGGCGTAACTCCTTTATAAGGGATAATAAGCATTAATTATAATCTACCCAAGAAATATTACCGTCTTTACGATAATAAACTATATTGATACGATCATTATTGATATTTTTAAATACTACCGCAGATAAATCTTCTAAATCCATTTTCATTACCGCTTCTTTTACTGATAATTTTAATATTTCTACAGGCTTTTCAGCGATAATTGCCGGATTATCATTATCTTCAGAGTTAGAGGCTTCACTATCAGATTGCGGATTAATAATATATTTGGTACCTTCGTAAGCAATTTCTGATATTTTTACTTTACCCGCATGATGATTTTTGAATTTTGATTTATATTTTCTAAGCTGTTTTTCTAGTTTTGACATAGCTTTATCAAAAGCTACATATATATCGTTACAACTATCATTACTTTTGACTATATTATGTTTACCTGAACCATATTTTACTATAATATCACATTTAAAGTTAATTCCCTCTTTTGAAAAACGTATATCTATATTTATTATATCGGTAAAATATTTTTTAACGACTTGCGTAGCCCTCTCTTTTGAATATTCTTGTAAGCTATTACCGATTGAAATATGTTGAGCTGAAACTGAAATAATCATAAATAACCTTTATAATCTGAAATAATTTAATATATAGGCGTTACTAAGTAACACCTATACAATTAATTTATATTTAGAGTAATTTCAAGTTTTATTACAAATTAATTTATTTAAACTTTAGCAGTAAAGTTTGGGACGCTTATCTTTAATTTTGTTGTGATTTAATTAGTTTTTTAGCAGTCTTTCTTACATAATTAGGCTCAATACCGATTTCTAAGCAGGTAGCATTAAAATTTTCATTATTTTCAAAAAGCCACTTTTTAGCATTATATTCTGCTTTTGTTGACTCTTTCTTGGTAGAAGTATTAGTTGCATCTATTATTGCCTGCATAATAATAGCACTTCTAAGAGCAATATCGGGTATAGGATTATAAAGTTTAATACGCTCAAAAGGAGTAGTTAATTTAATGACATATGGTTTAGTCATATAAAACCTCTAATAATTATTAATAAAGTAAGGTTTTGTTAATATAGATGTAACCAATAGATTTTTCTTTTTTAACAAAGTCCTTTAAAATATAATAATTTTCAAGGCTTCAACTAATAGTGACTAATTTAGATTAATAGAAATATCTATTGATTATAATATTAGGAATAAGCTATAAAATCTAAACGTTAGGTTCTGTATATTTTTTGATAAAATAAGATATTTTACTCTTGCAGAAATAGAAGAATTGTTATATATGTTGTTATCTCTTTATGTATAAGGGGATGTAGCTCAGTTGGTTAGAGCGTCTGCCTGTCACGCAGAAGGTCGCGGGTTCGAGTCCCGTCATTCTCGCCAAGCCCTTTCAGGGTTTCGGGGCTTCCCTTCGTTTTCTAAAAAATCCATATGCTCCTTTTATGTTCCAAAATGTCTAATTTTTATATTAAACTCTTGTAAATACCGTTTAAATATTATAAAAAAACCAACTGATATATAATCATTAAAGCAACTTCAACTCATTTATTCACACTTTTAGTTAAATTTCTATTGCATTCTTAAAACTCTTTATTATGATTCTGGCTATAGCTCATTTTTAACAAAATATTAAAATTTATAGGATTTAATAAGGATATAAATATGAAAGAACTAATAGAATTTCTAGAAAAAAGAGGGAGCCGGCAAGCAGATAGTTTAAGAAAAGGTGATACTAGATTTTCTAACTGCCTCGTTACGATTAGTAAACAGTTTTTAAAATTGATTTTTATCATTGAGATAGGATCAAAAGTATTGGTTATGTATTTATTATCTTCACTTTTGTTAGATGGAATTAATTTTTCTGCTTCAAACTCAAAAAACCTAGATAAATTGATTAATAATATATGAGCGTATAAAGCGTATAATTCTTGTTTAATACCTCTAGCTGATTTTGCATGAAAATCTTCTATTTCTATAAACCTCTTTGAGATTTTATAAAGTTCTTTTATACTCCATCTAGAGTGATAAATTTCATAAAAACATTCTTTGGGAAAAATATACTTATCTGTTAGAGTTGTAGCATATATATAAGTTGTATCATTTATTTTATGTTTAATTAAGCGTACCTTTAGCGGTCTAAATTTTAAATTATAACCATCCTTCTTTAGATCATGCATAACAGTTGTAGATGGCATATAATCTATAGTACTATCTTCTTGATCTGTTTCTATAAAATTCATAATCTCATTATTGGTATTATTTCTAATACCAAAAGGTATTCTAAAAATAACATGACAATTTTGTTCTATGATTTTATAAAGCATTAAGTAACTAAAATATCCCCTATCCAGTACTACAATATCTTTACTACCTAACTGTTGAATGTGTTCTAGAGCAGATAATCTTTCATTCAAATGTGCTTGCAAACTAAAGTCATATACCACCTTTTCTTGTATGTTATAAAGACAACTCATTAAACCTGGTGGATAGTAATTACCTTGATCTGCTGAACACACTATAAATCCTTCATTAATTAATTCTCTTGGTAAACTTACCCTTGATCCATCTATTGTAAATATTCTATAACCCTTTCAATTTGGTAAATCTTGAATCTTGTGCCAAAGAACCAATAAATTTTGATTCAATTCTATAAAAACATCTTCTGGTAATTTTTGTCTTGCCTCACATAATGAAGATGCAGCTACTGTTTTAGTTTAGGGTAATATAATATTTTTATCTAAACATGACTCCCAAAATTGAATAAGACTACTATACCATACCCTTGTTTATTATAACTTTGTACTAGTTTAAATAAAAATGTTACTAATATTTGTGTATTTAATACTCGTTTTCTTGTTTGCCACTTAGAATCAAATTTATCACTTACTTTTTTAAATATTTCGTTGACTTCAGACCAAAAAATTAATGATTTTGCTACCTCCATCTCAATATTCCTCTCTTTGTTATTACAATGAAAGTCATTATATCATATTTTTTATCTTAACCGAATGCCATTGACTATAGGTCGCGGTCATTATTACAACTTTTTTAATGTCGCTTTGTTGTCTTATAATGGCTAATTTAAAATACTAAAATTATTAGTATTTTAAGTTGTTTTTATGGACCCCGTGGTCAAGCCACGGGGTGACACAGTAGATTTTACCAACCCACACAACAATACCTGTTCACATTTAATAGTTTATTTAGTTACTATATTAACAAGTTCATATCCCATTATAAGCATTCCGACAATTACGCATATAATAATTAGATATTGTTTTTGCAATTCAGGATAATAAAACTTATTTATCTTTGCTTTATATAACAGATAAACCGGTAATAAAATTGCAATAATTACAAGAATCATACCGGCAAATCCTAAAATTGTAATAAAAGCATTAGGTACTACTACTGCTACAATATAAGCCGGTAATATAGTAACAATAGAAGCGGTCATATTACGAACTACTACATTCGGTATCGAATTCATAAACATAGTTTTAAGGGAATCACATAGCCCTACTCCTACTCCGAGTATCGATGTAGCGACAGCAAAAGTTGAAATTATCCAAACTAATAATTGTACGGACTGCCATTTTGCTATATTACTTAATTCCTTAATTAAATCTCCGACTTCTACATTACTTGTAATCATTTGTTGATAAAATGTTGGATTATTATGATGTACTACAATAAGAATACTACAAGTCCAAATTATATATACTATTGCAGGAATTAAGCTTCCAAATAAAAACGCCGTCTTTAGCATTTTTGTTACAATAATTAGTTAAGGTATGGAAGATTACTTGGAAACCAAATGAAGTAAAAACTACCGGAGTTACTACACCCCATATAGATATTTCATTATAATTTGGTGAGAATAAAGGTAAATTATCCCACTGAATCATAGAAACAAGTCCAATAAAATTGCAATTATTATAAGCAATCCGATAAATAGCAGTCGATTTATATAATCTACTAACTTTAGAGGTAATAATAATATTAGAATGCTAATAATAACATACCATGCTCCTATATAAGTTGACTTGTATCTAAAGCTAATAACTTCTGTAATATTGAAGAGCCTCCGTATATAAATACTGCAAGTAAAGCATATGAAAGGAGCTTAAGGCTTATCGTACCGATGATTTGAGCAGTATGTCCTGAAAAATATTTTCCCAATGCTCCAAGTGTTAAGCCTTTACCCGCTTGAAGATTAAGCTCTAGGTTAATTAAAGAAGTATAATACATTATAAACCAAATTATAAACATCAATAACTAGGTATTATACCTAATTTTGCTAATACCATAGGTAGTGCTATCATCATACCGCTACCTATACAAGTACCTGAAATTAACAGGATTGAACCAATAAGTTTTTGCATAATTTAATGAAGTTGAGATTAAAGAAAAGGACTTAATTTTTGCTAAAAAGAAAATCAGCTAAAAAAAGAAGATAAGAATTTTAAAGAATAAAAAGTTTTGATAAGTAAAATTAACATTCGTATAATTTTGTTAAAATATATGTTATAGTATAATTATATTAATAATTTATGTCAAATTATTAATATTGCTTTTTAAGGGTATTTTTATATATTCTTATTGAAATTTACTATATCTAAAAATGCATAGATTAGCCAAAATAATTAGTAATGCAGGAATCTGTTCTAGGCGTGATGCTGAAAAGCTGATAGCTGAAGGGCAGGTAAAAGTAGATGGCATTACAATTTTATCACCGGCTACAAATGTTGATATTAGTAATCAAATTGAAGTATCAGGCATATTAATCAATCAATCGCAAACACCAAGACTTTGGATTTATTACAAGCCTGTCGGTTTAATTACTACTCACAAAGATCCCTTATCTCGTAAAATGGTGTTTGAACAGCTAACCGGTTTACCTCGTGTTATTTCAATAGGTAGGCTGGATTTAAATAGCGAAGGTTTGTTATTACTAACTAATAGTGGCGATTTAGCTCGTCAGTTTGAGCTACCCTCAAGTAGGTTAAAGCGAGTATATCATGTTAGGGCATATGGGAAGTCTGATATTCTACTAAAAAGCAATTATAAAAATTTAGAAATTGACGGGATATTTTATAATCCTCATTCAATAAAATTACTTAAGCAAAATAAGAGTAATTCTTGGTTTGAAGTAGTTTTATTTGAAGGGAAAAATCGTGAAATTAGAAGAATATTCAAGTATTTTGGACTAAAAGTTAACAAGTTAATTAGGATTCAATATGGTAGTTTTACAATAGGTAATCTAAAACCCGGAGATTATAAAGAAATAAATAATAAAATACTGGAAAAATAATTTAGTAATGTGTTATTATTAATGTATTTTAACTAAGAAAACATATGACAAATCTTAATATATATAAATGTGAAGAAAAAGACTTAAACGATTATCTTGGTTATATAAAAAATAACCCTAATGTCTCACTAAATGATTTTATCAAAAATAAATATTTCGCTGAAGATAATGATAAAATTATCATTACCAGTTTAGAAAATATGGAAATTAACGCAGATTTAGCAAATGCTAATTTCCAAGGTACAATACTAACAGATGCCGTATTTAATAATTGTGACTTAACAAATACCATATTATGTGATTCAGACTTAACAAATGTAAAATTTAATGATTGTACATTTATCGGTACCGACTTTAGGGGAGCAAATCTTCATTATACAGATTTTAATTATGAAGATAATGATGAGGGCAAAATTCCTAATCTAAAAGATACAATACGCGATATAAAACTATCTTTTTCAAATCTTGAAAGATTAAATAAATATATAGATAAAGATTTAGAAAAAGAACGTATTAAAGAAATAGTTGTAGATGAAGTTACGAAGAAAAAGAAATATATTCTAGCTACAGAAGACGAAGAAACTTTACATACAGTTAAATCAAGAGAGTTAAAAACTAAGCAAGAAGAGTTAGAAACTCTAAAGCAAAACTTAGATAATCCTGGGATTGCTACTAATCTTTTAAATGCTTTTTGGAATAGCGCAGAAACTATTGCTCAAAACCGACAAAACGAACTAGAAAAAATCAATAAGCTACAGCATGAAGTAAATAAATTAGAAACTGAAGTATATGCTTTAGATAATCTTAGAATGTTCTGCGGTAACGGTCTTGTAGATATTTTTGAGCAGTTAAAAGACGAAAAAATACAAATAAAACTAGATTCTTCATATGTTATAGGTTCGACTGCCAAAGAACGAGATATACCGAAAGAATATATAAAATTAACTTCTCAAGAATTTGATCTATATTTAGCTGAAGCAGCGAAACAATCTAACACAAAATTATCTCTTACCGATTTTGTTAGAAAACAAAAAAATCTTTCAAAAGATACACATGTAATCCCTGATCTTTCAGAAATCGATTTATCAGGTAAAACCCTTACTAATCTTAACCTGAAGAATACATTATTTGCTTCAGCTAATTTAGAAAATATTAAAATCTCAAATTGTAATTTAGATTTTACTAATTTTGAAGGAGCTAATTTACAAAATGCCGTTTTTCAAAATGTTACAGCTCGTAACACAGGATTTCTTTTTGCTGATCTTAAAAATAGCAAAATTGAAAATAGTGATATGTCGAGAGCTTACATGCCTAAAGTAGATTTATCTGAAGCAGAGGTAACAAATAGCAAATTTAATGCAGTTATGATGGTTAATGCCGATGCCGAAAAGTTAATTATTAAAGATTCAGAATGGAAAAATTCTAATCTTACCGGTATATCGCTTGCTTATGCAGATATGCAAAGAGTTCAAATGCAGGGAGTAGTTTTAAATAATGCACTTCTAGATCAAGTAAATATCGTTTCTACTGATCTTGAAAATGCTTTTATGAATAAAACACATGCATTAGAAGCAAAATTTAAAGAGCAATGTAACATGCAAGGCATAACTGCAAGGAATGCCTATTTTAGCGATGCTGAATTTGAGAATATATTATCTTTAAAAGAGGCTGACTTAAGAGAAGCTATAATGCAGCGTGTTAAACTTAAGAACGCTGATTTAACAAAAGCAAAGCTTGATAAAGCAAAGCTTGAATATGCCGATCTTACAAACGCTACGCTTACTAATGCAACCGCACAATTTGCTAAGTTAAGTAATGCTACTTTAGAAAAAGCAGAAGCCGAAGGATTAAATATTTCAGATGCTATTGCTAAAAATATTAATGCTAAGGAAGCTAACTTTAAAAATGCAATTATGCAGCGTGCCGATCTTACTAAAGCCAATTTCACTAAAGCAGTACTGGAAAATGCTGATATGCAAGCAATGGAAGCAGCCGAGGCTATATTTAAAGAAGCAAATCTAAAACAAGCGAATCTAAAAGCAGCAAATCTAGCTGAAATTAATAAAGAAGGAGCAGATTTTGATAAAGCAAAAATCGACGATGCTACAAAGATGCATGATACTAAAGGTGAGGCTAAAGGTGAGGCTAAAGGGAATTTAGATCATCAAGATAAAGACGGTAAAAAAACATCTGTCAATGTTAACGAACATGCTAAATTACAAGATAAAATTCATGCAAGAGAGAAAAGCGGTTGGTTTCTGAAAACCGGAGTAGGACAGTCTTGTACAAAAATTGCTAAAATTACTACATCAAAAATTAGCAGCGTAACAAATTTCTTAGTAAGTAAAAAATTTTTAGTAGGGCTTGCCGTAGTAGCGGGGCTTGCAGTAGCAGCTGCACCTTTCGTAGCAATGCCTGTGTTATTAGTCACCGGCACGGCCCTTGCTACTAAAACTGTCATTCTAGGAGCAGGTATTTTAGCTGGAGGGCTAGTCGCTACCGGAACTTATAAACTTACTCAAAAACTTTTACGCAATCTTCAGAAATCATTTGAAAATTTGACTAGCAGTATAGATAAATATATCTCACCGCCTCCTGAAAATATTGATGAATTAGTAACAGAAAAACAACAAGCAAGACAAAAAGCTGAGACAGAAAAATCTAAAGAAAGGGAAGAAAATTTAAATAATGTAAATAATAATATTGATAAAGCTAAAGAACAAGATATTTTAAAACAAGCACAAACTAATTTAAACCAAGAAACGCAAAAAGTAGAAATAAAAGAAAAGAAAGATAAAACTGTAGAAAAACAACAAACAAAATCTAATACATTCGTAGCAAAGTTTAAGCCTAACACTAAAGGCAAAGGATTTGCTGAAAAAATAAAAGTCGAACAAAAAAATCAAGGTCAACAAAAGAGCATATAACTAAATAAGTGTTAAAAATAATATCCGGTAAATATAGAAACCAAATTATACCTACCGCTAAAAATATCAAATATCGACCTTCCACCGGTAAGCTCAAAGAGGCAATATTTAGTATATTAACCTCCGGTGAGTTTACCGGTAATAAATTATTTAACGAAAATACCCACATACTTGATTTATTTGCCGGTAGTGGTAGCCTTGCTTTTGAGAGCCTATCAAGAGGAGCAGGTTTTGCTACCTTAATTGATATTGATACATCCTCATTAAAAATAGCAGAAGGATTTGCTAAATCTCTAAACATTGAAAATAATGTTAATTTCGTTAATATTAATGCTTTAAATCTACCGAAAGCCAATAAAGCTTTTGATCTTGTACTTATCGACCCCCCTTATTATAAAGATATAGTGCCTAAAGTAATGAAGTCGCTTATAAACAATAACTGGTTTAAAGACGGTACTATCATAGTTATTGAGATGGCTAAACTAGATGACTATGTGTTAGATGAAAATATTGAAATTTTACGTGAAAAACTATATGGTAAGAGTAAGCTATTGGTTTTAAAGAAACGTCATTGCAAGGAGGCATTGTTGCGTGGATCAATTTCACCTCTGTCACCCCGTGGCTTGACACAGTGGGTTTTACCGGTCCACGCAACAATGCCTTGTGAGGAAAAACTGTAAGTTTCGACGAAGCAATCTCAGGAATCCTACTTTATGAGATTGCCACGCTCCTTGTAGTCGCTTGCAATGATGCATATATACTTCATCATCGAATAAAAACATGACCAAAGACAAAAAGCATTATACATGTTCTAACTGTGGAAATACTAGTCCTAAATGGTCGGGGCAGTGCTTTGATTGCGGTGTATGGGGTAGTATTGTTGAAGAGATAGTAAGTTCAAATAAAGCAATTGTTAAAACAGGTAGCAAACAAGATTTCGATAAACTTTCAGGTCACGTAGCCGAGCAGTTACGCATCCCTACCCCTATAGGTGAATTAAATAGAGTACTAGGCGGCGGTTTAGTGCTTGGTTCTGCTATATTAATAGGAGGAGACCCTGGCATAGGCAAATCTACTTTGTTACTACAACTAGCAGCAAGTAACTTTGCATCAAAGATGAATTGCTTATATATAACGGGCGAAGAATCGTTAGACCAAATAAAATTAAGAGCCATAAGGCTAAACCTAACTAACTATAATACCGATATTTTAGCAGCTACTAATTTGGAAGATATTATTGCAAGTATAGAAGCAAATAAGAATAATATTGATTTAGTAGTGATTGATTCTATTCAAACAATTACCACAAAAGAATTATCCTCACCTCCAGGTACTGTTTCGCAAATTCGTACATGTGCAAATGAACTCGTTAATTATGCCAAACAAAATAATATAATTATTTTATTAAGCTGTCATGTAACTAAAGACGGACAACTAGCAGGTCCTAAGATACTTGAACATTTAGTTGATACCGTGCTATATTTTGAAGGAGATCATAATAATCATTTCCGTATTTTACGCTCATATAAAAATCGCTTTGGCGGTGTAGGCGAAATAGGAGTATTTGAGATGAGCGGCAGCGGGCTTATTGAAGTAACAAATCCGTCTGAACTATTTTTAATGAAGCGAGAGCAGAACGTTATAGGTACGTCTATTTTTGCAGGAATCGAAGGTTCAAGACCGTTACTTATGGAAGTACAAGCCCTTATAGTACTCTCAAATATGGTAACTCCTAGACGCTCTGCGGTGGGCTGGGATGCTAATAGGTTATCAATGATACTTGCCGTGCTTAGTAGTAGGATAGGACTTAACCTTGCTAATTATGAGGTATATTTAAGCATTGCGGGGGGACTTAAAATTGCCGATCCTGCTTCTGATTTAGCAGTAGCAACGAGCTTAATATCTGCTGCAACCGGCAAACCTGTACCCGAACATAGCGTCTTTTTCGGCGAAATAAGCTTATCGGGTGAAATAAGAAAAACCGCAAAAGCAGAAACAAGAATAAAAGAAGCCATAAAACTTGGATTTAATAAGATTATCTGCTCTAAACTTGAAAATTTAACGTACGACTTTATATCTTCCGTCTCACATTTAAAGGACCTAAAAGAGATAATTAAATGAGTATAGTTTATGAAATAAGAAATTTGGAAGAAGCACGTAATTTTTTATCTAGTGTAGAAGAGCAGCTAATATTAACAAATCATGCCTCTAGCGTAAAATATTACGGTATGCTAGCAATTGATTACATGTTTAAAACTTTAAGTAAAGAATTTCCGGAAAAAGTTTTAGATCTTACCGTAAATGTAGGAGAGGATCACGCCGCTTTATTTACTGCAATCAAACTAGGGTATAAGAATATAGCATATACAGGGGATTCTGAGGAAGCTAGGGGGTTGTTGTGCGGATATCAAACCGTCATTGCGAGCGAACGCTAGTGAGCGTGGCAATCTCAGGCATTTTTCCGAGATTGCGTACGTACAATTACTATTGTAAATTTCCGGCTTTGTTGCACGGATACCGAGTCGTCATTGCGAGCGACTGAAAGGAGCGCAGCAATCCAGAAAATAATTAAAAAAAATACTAAAAATTAGCATTTTTAACTGGATTGCTTCGTCAATTATTCCGTAATTTTCCTCGCAATGACGAAAATTTAATAATAAAAACCATGAATATCAAAGATATAGGGGTAATAATTGCTAACAAACCTTTAAAAGAAAATACATTTATTATTACGGTTTTTACTAAAAATCATGGTTTATATTCGGGGGTTGTAAAAGAATCTTCTAAAAAAAACAAATTTATATATCAGGAAGGGAATATTGTAGATTTTCTTTGGCAGGCAAGACTACACGAACATATCGGCATGGCTAAATGTGAACTCATCAAATCTTACACCGGTTATTTTATAATAAATAAAGCTAAATTATATGCCTTTAATTCCGTTATATCTTTAATCAAAGAGTTATTTCATGAAAGAGAAGAACATTCTAATTTTTTTTTATTTCTAATTAACTATTTAGATAATTTATCAAAGAATTTTTGTTTTCGTGATTATATTAATTTTGAGCTAGCTTTACTTGCCGAGACGGGTTATAAGCTTGATCTTACCAAGTGCGGCGTGAGTCATGTTACAACTGATTTAACCTATATATCACCTAAATCAGGTAGAGCATTATCATATAAAGTAGGGAAACCTTATAAAGATAAATTATTGATTTTACCAAGATTTTTACTATCAGAAAATAACGAGATTACATTAGAAGAAAAAAAACAAGCTATAACTCTAACAAACTATTTTTTTTATAGGTATTTATTTCATAATAATAGACAGGCTGAAGCACGCCAAGCTTTTATGGAGTATATTTTATAGTAAATCAAGTAGTATTAGGTGCAATTTATAGGAAATATTTTATTTTTTTAAAGATATAACGAATACCGCTAATTCGGTATGAGATATGTTTTTAAAAAATTAAAGGATGCTGTAGAAATTGCACCTAATACTACTTGATTTACTATAAATAATTCTTAGAGATTCTATATTTTTACTTTTATTTTTCTTAATTTAATGATATACTTATTTAAGTAATTACTTAAATAAGTATATCATATGACTAGACTAAGCATAGATATACCAAACGAATTACATCATTTTCTTAAAGTTCATACTGCACATAAAAATGATACTATTATGAATTTTGTAAGACGATATACCGTAAAATAGAACAGAAAAAAGAATTAAATACAGAATCAATAAAAATATTAGAAAAATCAGCAAAAGGTTTAAATATTAATAAATATTCTTCATATAAAGAAATGTATAAAAAACTTAATTTAATATGATTCTGCAAACTTCTACTAAACGTTTTGAGAAAGAATTACTACTTATGTATAAACGTGGTAAAGACATTAAAAAGCTAATTAAAGTTACAGATTTATTAGTAGAAAATATTAAAGCCGGTATCGCACATCATTTATTACTCCCTACCAAATATTGCTACATAAAATTATTAATATGGAAAATATTTGGGATTGTCATATAGATCCTGATTGGCTGTTACTTTATTATTTGGATGATGAAGTTTTAAGATTAGAACGTACCAGTACACATAGTGACTTATTCAAATAATAATCTATGAAAATACTAGCATTTGACACAGCCAATAATACTGCATCGGTAGCAATATCCGAAAATGAGAATATCCTTGCATATATAGAAGAATTACGCCCTTCTATGCAAGCAGAAAATCTAATGCCGATGATGGAAGACGTGATGAAAGCAGCTAAATGTTCATATGATGATTTAGATTATTTAGCGGTAACTAACGGACCCGGTAGCTTTACCGGCATTAGAATAGGACTTGCTAGTGCTAAAGGTATATTATTTGCCAAGGAAAATATTAAAGCATTAGCGGTTAGCAATTTTGAATATGCCTACTTTAGAGCCATAACTCAAGTTAAAGATTATGATAAAATATATGTCTTTTTAAACGCTTATCGCTCACAGCTTTATATGCAAGTTTTTCATAAATCAGGAAAAATAGAAGAGCCGTTATTGATAGATTTCGAGTATGCTATAAAACTGCTTACAAATGAGAAAGGGAATATAGTTTGTTGCGGTAGCGGGCTTGAATTTATATATCACCAAATTATGCATTTACCGAGTATAATAACCTTGCCACGTTTTGCACGAGTTAAAGCCTGGGTTATTTGTAGATATATTGTTAATAAATTGTCGAGCGATATAAAGTTAAACAGCTCTATCGAACCGCTATACATACGCCCTCCTGATGCTAAAATAGCAATCAATTATGTCATTCCTAGTTAAAAGTAGGAATCCATTTACTGGATTCCTGTGATCGAACGAAATGACATAAGAGCTGTATTATACGTATACTACATCATCCTTCATAATTAAAGACTCAAAATAATTATAAGATAATTCACCTGATAACTTCATAGTAAAATCACTATTAGAGTGTTCTACTTGATTGTCTGATACTTCTATTTCATCTTCACAATCAGAGAATCCGGAATCACTATCAGATACTTCACCTGATTCTTGCTTTGCACACTTCTTGTCATGTATTAAGGTTATTATTTGCCCAACTAATGATTTCGATAAATCATGATTATCCAAGTCAATAATATCAATGATTCTTACTAGACTTTCATCTGAGGCGTTATTAATTATCTTTGCTAATTTATTATTTGGAATACTACTAACGATTCTTACTAAATTTTTATTTGGAATAATATCAAAATTTTCTGCAAGTTTTTCTTCTCCTACTAAAACAATTATATTTTCAAGCCATTCATCAGAAATATTCTCATTTGATAATTTTTTTAGTTCCTGCTCTGTAAGTTCTTCTAAAGAAAGATTATTAGGGTTTTCATTAAATAATTTATCCAACTTATCTCGTGTAATTAAATCTATTACTTTTTCAAGATACCAAGGCATAATATAATTAACTAATTTTTGTGCTTGCTCATCAGAAATATTATTAATTAATTTTGCCAATTTTTTATATGTCATCTTTTCAAAAACTTCATCTAATTCATTTTCAGGCGTGCTTAAAATTTCTTCTACTAATTCATTATCAGAAAGAGTTTCAAGTTGATCTAAGAGATTAAATGTTTCTTCAGCGTTATTATTTAAATAAGAAAAAACTTTATTACTCACAAAATTAAAAGTTTCAACAACTTTAGAAGAAAAAATACTAGATGTATTTTTTATAATATTAAAACTCTTTACTCCAAAATCATAAACTGTTTTTAATGATGAACTAAATGTACTGAAAAAACCTTTACTTTCAGGTATGTTAGTTATGCTTGTAGGTGTACTAATTATATTATCAGCTTCATTCATAATATCAGTTTGAGAGATGCCTAGAGTATCTGGCTGATCTTTTACTACTTCTTGTGAGGTTGTTTTAGAATTTAAAAATCAGTATTTCCTTCTTGATTAGTAGTTTGCTTTGGATAAGTTATAAACTCAAATTCATCGTTAGCAAGATAGGAGGCAGGCTTTGGAGAAATATTATGTGTGATTAAATTTTGTAACTTATTAAAAATTGATGTTATTGCCATACCTCATTTCTTATTATAATAATCAGCATTGCATTATAATAGAAATTATGAGGAGGTCAAGATAAAAGCTAATAATTATTAACTTTTTATTATATTTTACTTAAAATTGATTAATTTATCCAAGAGGGATATTCTACTAAATGTCATTCCCGCGAAAGCAGGGCGTTGTTGCGTGGTTCTAACTTTTCGTCATTGCGAGGAAATTATGAAATAATCTCAGGAGTTTGTTATTATTTCATGAGATTGCCACACAGTCTACGACTGCTCACAATGACGATTTAGTAGTATCCATACAACAACGCCGGGGTACTTGTGATAATGTAGCCAATTTTTGAAGTTCAACGAGTATATTATAATTGTCTTTGTTCTTGAATTAGCTCAAAAACTTCAACTGTGTCTCCTTCTCTAATATCTTCGTAATTTTCAAATGCTATACCACACTCATATCCTTCTCTAACCTCTTTAACTTCATCTTTAAAGCGTTTTAAAGTTTTGAGTTTTCCTTCATGAATGACTACATTATCACGTAATAAGCGTACGCCCGCTCCTTTCTTAATAATCCCTTTAGTTACATAGCTACCGGCGATTTTACCGACTTTGGTAATATTGAATATTTGTCTAATTTCTACGCTTCCGATATACTGCTCTCTAACGATCGGATCAAGCATACCGCTCATAATGGCTTTTACGTCATCAATTAAATTATATATTATACTATAATATCTAATATCGACTTTTTCTTTTTCTGCAACAGTTAAAGCATTTGCCCCTACTCTAACGTTAAAGCCGACAATAATAGCCGAAGAAGCATGGGCAAGAGATACATCGGATTCCGTTATCGGACCTACGCCGCTATGAAGTATATGAAGTTTTATTTCATCACTCGGTAATTTTAATAAGCTACCTGAAATAGCTTCAACCGACCCTTGAACATCACCTTTAATAATTAAAGGTAACTCCTTAATTTTACTATTACCGGAAGCTTTTAAAAATAAATCTTCTAAACTTGAACGCGGTGCAATAGATATTTTCTTTTCTTTAGCAAGACGCATTCTATATTCAGCTATATCTTTTGCTTGTTTCTCATTTTGTACTACGTTAAATTTATCGCCGGCAAAAGGTATTTCGTTTAAACCCTGAATTTCTACAGGAACAGACGGAGTTGCTTCCGCTATTTCTAGTCCCTTATCATTGGTTATCTTTTTAACTTTGCCGTAAGAAGAACCGGCTATTATAATATCACCATTTCTTAAAGTACCTCGCTGAACTAATATAGTGGTTAGCGTTCCTCTTCCTTTTTCAATTTTTGACTCGATTACAACACCGGCAGCTGAACCGAAAGGGCTTGCCTTTAAATCCTGCATTTCTGCAATTAATAAAATTGCTTCTTCAAGTTTATCTAAGTTAATTTTCTTTAGTGCCGAGATAGGAATAACCATAACGTCGCCACCTGCCTCTTCGCCGATAATTTCGTGGACATATAATTCGTTCTTTACACGCTCAATATCAATATCAGGCTTATCAATCTTATTAATAGCTACAATTATAGGCACGCCCGCTGCTTTCGCATGATTAATTGCCTCAACCGTTTGCGTTTTGATTCCATCATCTGCTGCGACCACTATAATAACTATATCCGTTACTTTAGCACCTCTTGACCGCATTTCCGAAAAAGCTTCATGCCCCGGAGTATCAATAAAAGTAATCGCTCTACCATCTGCAAGAGTTACTCTATAAGCCCCGATATGTTGGGTAATGCCGCCTAGCTCACCTGCAGCAATATCCGTAGATTTAAGAGCGTCAAGCAATGAGGTTTTACCATGATCGACATGCCCCATTACCGTCACAACCGGAGCACGCGTTCTTAAATCTTCAACCTTATCATCACTAATTAAAACATTTTCAACATCTGATTCTTGGACTCTTTTTACCGTATGCCCTAAATTTGTTGCAACTAGTTCTGCCGTATCGGCATCTATTGTTTGGCTAGCATTTGCAAGAATACCGAGTTTCATTAATTCTTTAATTACATCAGCCACTCTTTCAGACATAGCATTTGCAAGATCGCCGACTCCGATAACTTCCGGTATCGTCACTTCTCTATATACTTTCTCAGGTGCTTGTGATACTAATTTACGCTTTTCTTTTTCTCTAGCTCTTTTTATAGAAGCAAGACTTCTAGTTCTACCGCTGCCGCTTTCGTCGTCGCTAAGCATATTGAAAAGATCGGCTTTTTTGAATTTTTTTGGCTCTTCTAGCTTAATTTTTGGTGCGACTACTTTACTGTCTGCTGTTTTATCTAATTCTTTCTCTGATTCTATACCGTAACGTGTTCGCATTCCTACTAAAGGAGACTTTACAAAAGTTTCTTCTTTCTTTTTAGGTATTTGTGACGGTGTATCTTCATCATCTTGAACGATTTTAGCACTAACTTCTACTTTATTTTCTTCGGTATTTTGCTGTTTTTGTTCAATTTCTTTATCAGTTTCTAGCGGTTCTATTTTTGAGTTAACAGACTGGTTAATACTTGCAATTTTACTTAAAGTGCTTATTTGCGAAGGGTCATTTAATTTAGATTGCTCAGCAGCTTTTTTAAGAATAGATAAACGTCTATTAAATTCTTCCTTATTAGCATCAATAACAGTTTGATCTAAGCTATTTCTTTCTTTATTTAATGAAAGGGTAGTACTACCGGTAGAACTTTTTCTAACTTCTACTAGCGTTTTAGATTTAGCATTAACAAAGCTTTGAGCTCCTGTAAGAGAGTCAAAAGACTTATTAAGTGATAATTTTGAATTGCCAAGTGTCAACTTTTTGGGTTTGATTTCCTGGTTATCCGTCATATTTAAAACCTTTGTGTTTCTGTTTTTTCCGTCTACTACTTATTATGTCATTCCCGTAGAAATATTGTTACGTGGATCAGTTTTTTTCATCATTGCGAGCAGCCGTAGGCTGCGTGGCTCTAAATTGCTTTTAGCTAGGAAATACACCCAACCTACTAACTATCCTTTAATTCACCGTGCTGTCTAGCAGTTTTAATCAGCAATTTAATATTTTCGTCCGTTATATTAGAATTTGGAGCTAAATTTTTAAATTCATTTACGCTCATCTCTCCTAAATCTTCTATGGTCTTTATACCATATTCGGCAAATTTTAATATTAATTCAAGCGGTAATTCTAATATATCTATTAATTCTTGCTCAACTCCTAGATCCTCTAGCTTTTTGATAATCTTTTCATTCTTAAGGTCGACGTAATTAATAGCTCGATTTTTGATCTCTACGGCAAGTTCTTCCTCAAAGCCTTCGATTCTTGTTAAAGTACTAATCTCACTACTAGCAATTTGTTCTACTGAATTAAATCCCGTTACTGATAAAAGCTGACCTATAACTTCTTCAACATCTAAAGCTTCCATAAATAATTCCGTAGAAGTTAAGAATTCTTCATTTCTTCTTTTTGATTCTTGCTCTTCGGTCATTATATCGATATTCCAACCTGTAAGCTTAGAAGCTAAACGAACATTCTGCCCTCTTCTACCTATTGCAATACTTTGATTTTCTTGCGAAACTACTACTTCTACCTTATGCCTATCCTCATCAATCAAAATTTTTGTGATTTCCCCAGGTGCAAGCGGTGCAAGAGCATTAACTATAAACTGTGCAAGATCATTACTCCATAATACTATATCAATTTTCTCTCCGTTTAATTCATTTGTTACGGCTTTTACTCTATTACCTCTAATACCTACGCATGAGCCTACAGGATCCATACTACTATCCGAAGCAAATACCGCTATTTTTGCTTTTGAACCGGGATCACGTGCTACTGATTTTATTTGAATAATATCTTCAAGAATTTCAGGTACTTCTAACTTAAATAGCTTAACCAGCATCTGGTTATCTACTCTAGACAAGAAAATCTGAGGTCCTTTTGTTTCTTGCCTTACATCCTGTACATATGCTTTTATACGATCATTAGGTTTAAAATTCTCACCCTTAATTAATTGATCTTTTTTTATTATTGCTTCAGCACGACTCAAGTCAACTATTATATCACCGTATTCTATTCTCTTAACTATCCCGTTTATAATTTCGCCTGTTCTATCTTTAAAGTCATGATATTGTTTTTCACGTTCAGCTTCTATAACACGTTGAGTTATAACTTGTTTTGCAGCTTGAGCCGATACTCTAGCATGATCAATCGGCGGTAAATATTCATATATTTCATCACCAATTTTAGCTTCCGGATTCTTTATTAAAGCTTCTTCAAGTGAGATTTGCGTTAAGTAATCTTCTACATTTTCTACTATTTTTAAGATCCTTAAAAGATTTATCTCACCGGTTTTCCTATTTATCTGAGCTTTAATATTATATTCATTACCGTATTTTTTTCGTCCTGCTACTTGTACCGCTTGTTCAACCGTTGAAATCAAAATTTCTTTTGATATTCCTTTCTCACGGGCTACAGAATCTATAATTTGTAAAATTTCTACATTACCTATATTAGACATACATTATTCTTATTGCTTTAGGTTCTTGCGTACAATTTCTAAAAAGATTTAATTTTGGTTATTTTTTAAAAATACCTCAAAATAGCTAATCAATTAGAAACTTTCACAGAACCTAGTAATTTTTTAAATACTTCTTCAGTTAAAACTAGATTAGCATTTTTAATTAAATCATAATCAATTAGTACTTCTTGTTCTTCACATTTTAAATATATTTTATTATTTTCGGCTTTAATTATTTTACCCTGATAACGAGTTTTGCCGTTCAATAACTCCTTAAGTTTGATTTTAACTTCTCTTCCTAAAAATCTATTATAATTTTCAAACTTTACTAACGGACGTTCAAGACCGCTTGATGCTACCTCTAAAGAATATACATCTTCTATTAAATCTTCAACATCTAGAATAGCGGAGATAGTCCTACTTGCTTTAGTACAATCTTCCACAGATATTTTTTCGCCATTTAAGCTATCAATCAATATCTCGACTACTTTAGGGTTAACACCTTTAAACTTAACAAGAACTAACTCAAAACCCATATCCGTCAAGGATTCTTCTATTACATTTGTTATTTGTTGTTCAATAGTTTGCATATTTGATATTTATAACAAAAAAGGTGGGATAAACCCACCTATCTATAATTTTTATAATGCTTACCGTAATGAAAATACACTAATTAGAATATATAAGCAATATTTAACTTTATATTTTTGTAAAACTACATATTCATAAATGGGCAAATACTCGATAATCCCTCTTGTCCGCTTAGAGATGGATCATAGTCTCCTCCTGATGAACAAAATTCTTCTACATGAATCTGAGTATACATAACCCCCATTTTCTCTTCTAATATATGCTGCACATGATTGTTAAAAGAATGAGGACCGCAAATTTCATAGGTTTCACCTTTTAAAATGCCTCATAAAAATTCTTCAGCTATTCTACCGGTATGATAATGTATATTATCGTTCTCATTAATATTATCATAACTATCTTGAGTATAAAATTTATCATAGCGAATTTCAGTATCGCATATTGTTGCAATATCAGTTAATTTTTTTACAGCTGCATCTAATTGAAATGTGTCACTGTTTTTATTTTTAGTAGAGTGAATAATGTGAATAACGGCGGGAAGCTTAACATTTTCTTCATTTGTTATACTATTAATTCTAGAAATAGAATGGCTTTTTCCTGACCCGCCGCTGATAAGAACGAGATCTTTATTGTTTTCTATATCCGATTCAATATACGAAGGGTGTACTTTTACTAGCTGATTTTCAGAATCAAATAGATAGTTTGTTATAGTTCCATTAGGATTTTTCTTTATTAGGCATTCATAATAATAACCTTCTTCATCATGACCGGTTTTTATAACTGTAAATTCACTGTATTTTTCTCCTACTTTAACAGTAATGACCTGCCCATGTTTGTGCGGTATTACTTTTTGTTCATTTTGTCTATAAAATTTTATTTTTGCCGTATTTCTATCAGCACTTTCTATTTCGATTTTTATTTTATGACTTTCAAAACTCTCTATATTATACTTTTCTTTTAATTCATTATATTGCTTCTTTTCAGCACTTACAAAATGCTTTCCTACTATAATATTTAATATTTCCGTTACCAGCGTGTTACCCTCATCTACATTTGATATAAGCTCTTCAGCAACAGGTTGATATAACTCTGAAGGAAAATATTACGTCCTACATGTATACCAACAATTTTTGATACTGCCTTTTTAAATTTATGATCATTCTCTAATGCTGGTTGGATCACTTCTAAAAGATCTACTTCATCTGTTTCGCTATATGAACTTAAAACCTTTAGAATACTACTGCCGGTAAGATTTAAAAAATTTTTCATTGCATTTGGCTGTATTCCTTTCTCAGGTTTTTCAGTATTAAAACTATTACTATTAAAAAATTCATTTACCAATGTCATATTTAGTTGCTAAATTTCCATAAAAATTTAAAGATTTAGTAATATCAAAATTCTTAAATAGCTCAGCAGCTTTTCTTATTTCTCTCACTATAGTTGTTCTAGACATGATTACTCCTTTTTTAATAACATAACTTTTTACTAAAATATACATTTAAAATACATATTATAGTAACTAGACTTATATAGACGTTTTTTTGTATATTCAAGGTAAAAATAAATAAAATTTTTATGCAGTTAACAAGTTTTACCGACTACGGATTACGTAGCCTTATATATCTTGCTTCAAAACCGGAAAGAATTTGTAGTGTAAAAGAGATATCAGAGTACTATAATATTTCCCTTAATCATTTGGTAAAAGTGATTCATAGATTAGCACAATTAGGATATATTAATAGTAGTAAAGGAAAAGGAGGGGGAATTAAGCTAGCATTTAGCCCTTCTTCTATGAAGTTGGGAGATATAATAGAAAAATTAGAACCTAATATGGATATAGTAGAATGTTTCAATAAAAATACTAATAGCTGCAGAATTACAAATTCATGCCAATTTAAACATTTTATTAAAGAAGCAAGTGAAGCATTTATAAAAACATTGAATAATTATACATTAGAAGATGCAATGATTACTAAAACAATTCAAATTAAGGATAAGCTATAGCAAAATAACCGTTTTTCTTTTTCCGCATATTAAAAACTCCTTATTCCCCTTAGCACCTAGTATAGGACTTTCTATTATACCAAATATTTTAAAATTATGCTCTTTTTCAAGCCAATCTTTGATGTTATCACATACTTTTTGATGTAAGAGAGAATTTTTAATAATTCCTCCCTGCTCTACTTCATGCTTTTCGACCTCAAACTGCGGTTTTATTAAAGCAATAAGCATGCAATCTTCTTTAACTAAATTTAGTGCAGTCGGTAATATAGTAGTTAAACTAATAAAGCTGGCATCACAGACAATTAAATCAGGAGGGGTAGTTATTTGCTTATCGGTTAAATATCGTGCGTTAGTCTTCTCAAGCACTTTAATTTGTGGATTGTCGCGTAATTTAGGATGAAGTTCGCCATAACCGACATCTACGGCAAAAATTAATTTTGCTTTACGCTTAAGTAATACTTCTGTAAAACCGCCGGTGCTACTACCTATATCAATACAAACGAAATTTTCAGGATCAATTTTAAAATAATCCAAAGCGGCAATTAATTTTAATGCCCCTCTTGAAACATAATTATGCTTCGGTAACTTTACCTTAATGTCGGTGTCATTTATATTAACCTGTATCCCAGGCTTAATTAACTGCTCATGCTTATTATGTACTTTACCTTGGATAATCAAGCTTCGTGCTATGGTAATATCTGTTACAAAACCTTTTTGTAGCAAATATTCATCAAGCCTTATTTTAGTCATTACTTTTTAAATTTAACTTATGTTATAATGGTTCATGAGATAGAAAATATACAATTTGTCTAATTGAAAGTTGCAGTTTCAATTAGACGTAATATATTTGAGCCATACAATAATGCTGCAACTGAATGGAGCATGGTAATCTAGAAAAATATTCAAATCCTAACCAATATATGTCTTTTCTTACCGGCAGAGAGTTTTATAACATTTTTATCGAATAAGAAATTAGTATTAATTATCATATTCTCATCTGCAACTAATTCATCATTTATTTTAGCTCCCTTCCCTCTTATAAGCTTGCGTGCTTCCGATTTAGAAGTAGCAAGCCCTGCTTCATGAAATAATTCATATGCACTAATACCTGCTTGTAATACTTCCTGCTCTAAAACAACGGTAGGTAAATTCTCATCGATTTGTCCTTCTTCAAATATCTTTACTGCAGTTTCTAGAGCTGATTTTGCCGCTTGTTCCAAATGACAAAGCTTAGTTAGCTCATAAGCAAGCTGTTTTTTAGCTGCATTAATATCTTCAGCCGCTAAACTCTCAAATTTATTAAGCTTTTCAGAAGTTAGCTCACTATATAATTTAGCAAATCTAATTACGTCGGCATCTTCACAGTTACGCCAATATTGGTAATAATCATACGGGCTTAACAAATCTTCATTAAGCCATACCGCCCCTGCTGCAGTTTTACCCATTTTAGCACCTGAGCTAGTCGTAAGTAGCGGCGTCGTCATACCAAATACTTCTTTACCGCTTATTTTACGAATTAAATCCGCTCCCATTACGATATTGCCCCATTGATCGCTACCGCCAAGCTGCAAACTGCAATTATAATGCTTGCTTAAATAGTAAAAATCATAGGCTTGTAGCAACATATAGTTAAATTCTAAGAAGCTTAAATGCTGCTCACGCTCAAGCCTTAACCTTACTGAATCCATAGTCAGCATGCGGTTTACCGAGAAATAGCTACCAAAATCCCGTAGGAAATCTAAATAATTGAGCGAATCTAACCACTCTGCGTTATCCAGCATAATAGCATCACTTTTACCGTCACCGAATTTGATAAACTTTGACAGTGACTTTTTTATACCTTCGGCATTTCTTTTTATATCATCTTTAGTCAAAGCTTTACGTGCTTCATCTTTACCTGAAGGATCACCGATTTTACTCGTACCGCCGCCGATAATTACAATAGGCTTATGTCCATACTGCTGAAGCAATCGCAGAATCATTATCTGCATTAAACTACCGATGTGGAGTGATGTAGCAGTACAGTCAAAGCCTATATACGCAGCTATTTTTGTCTCTTTCGTTATAGCAGTTAACCGATCCAAATCGGTACATTGATAGAAATATCCTTTGTTTATAAATTCTTCTATAAAACTCATATATTATTTCTTATTTTTTTAAAAATTCCTTTTTTGCTTTTCTGCTAGGAAATAAAGTGTTAAGGAAAATAGCATCTTTATCACCTTTTATATAAAGTACTGCATATACTTGCTCAATCATTTTAACATATAAAATTTTTTGACCTTTATATTTCTCTTGATTATGATGTAATTTAATATCTAATAAATTACCATCAGCAATCGACTGTATTATTTCTTCAAAGCCTATATTACGCTCATGCAATAACTTAGCGTTCTTTTCATGATTATATCTAAATTTGATCATTGGTATTTACAATTTAGTAGCATCTGAATGAATTAACATATTAAGATAGGTTTGATAAGGCAAACCATGCTTAGAAGCTTTAATTTTTATTGCTTCTATGTCATGTTCTGCAATTCTAATAGTAACAGACCGCTTTTTATTAAGATGTGCTTTTGCAGACTTTTGAAATAATGCAATGAGAGCTGGATCATCAATTTTTTGCTGCTTTTCAAAATTATCTTCAATATCTTGTTTGTAAGGATCTAGTTTGATACTCATAATACAACTATTTTCAATGTTATATTTATTATAAATAATGTAAGTACTTTGTCAATACTTGATATATTAGACTATCCTGCGGATAGTTATAAATCTGTACATTGGATTTTGTGAAAGAAATTTAATTTAATCTAATCTATTTTTTAGTTCTCTTTGCATCATAGGAAGTAAAATATAAATCAAAACAGGTAATAAAGCAAATTTAAGCAAAAGTGTAAAATTAAATAATATTGTTGAATTTTTTATTATAGGAAAAGTTTTATAACAAAAGAATAACAGAATGAAACTAATAATTATACCTATAGTTTTTTGAGCATTATTTAAGATCAAATCAGAATTATATTTAAAGCAAATATATACGATACCATAACCCACTAAAGTTCCTATTGGTAATAAAAGCAGTAAGGGGAAAGGACTGTCTTTCCATAAAAAGAAACATATACCTATCACAAAAGCCAATATACAATAATAAGATTTAGCCCTATTTTCCCATCTACTTATTTGTGCTTGTATAAAATTACTTCTATAAACTAAAACAATTAACACTCCAAAAATCATACCGCCTATAACATCATATATACTATGTACTCCAAGATATAGGCGTGAAAGCATAATATTAATAATCATTGCGATAGATATTATTTTTAACGTTTTTGAATTAAATGATAAAAATATTATCATAAAGAAAACAGTAGCCACCTGTACATCTCCACTAGGGAAACCAAATGATCCATCATTAATAGGTAACATATGTAATGTACTAGGCGGGCGAGGAATAGAAAAAGCCTTTTTAATAATAACATTCAATAACGTTGCAAATGATATAAGCCAGCCTAAATCCAAAAATAATCTATTTCTTGGATTTAACCAGTAGGCAATCGCAATAATTGTAATATAAAAATAATCACTAGCAAAAAAAGGAAATATTTTAAACCAGCTAGTTAACATTTCACTTCTAAAACTTAATAACCATTCAGGATTTATTTTAAATAACATCATTACATATAATATTTTTTAGAATAGTATCGACATAACCACATATGAGATAGACTGTCAATGATAGAATATGGTTGTTAGGTACTGTAGTAAAAATTTATTCATTTTTTAAGAAATAGTTAATATTCCCTCTTGACATGTGACAGTCTATTAGTGTATAATGCACTTAAGACAAAAAAGGAACTATCAATAACGCATTATAATATTCAGTTAGAATATATTGATTATTACTTTTTTAAGTAATAATTAAATTTAATCAAAATTTTTAAAGGGGAAAAATTATGTTTAGCTATCTATTTTCAAAAAATACAGTTTCTAATAACATATCACCTGAAAAAGTAGTAAATAATTCGACTACATATGCAGGAGTAAAAGTTTCTGAAGCAACATTTGAGTATTTTGCTAATGCTAAGGCAGCTGCTGTAGGTTGTACAACGTCTGCTGCTACAGCAGTCGGTTACGGTTATAAAGTACTTGGTAGTGCTTTTATGGGCGCTTGTGCTTATGAAGTGGTAGCCGGTAAAGTAATGACAGGACACGCTTTTGGATGGGCTATGCCTACATTTGTAAAAGCAGCAATATCAACGGCTGCATGGGGATTTGTGTTGGAGCAGCTCTTGCATATTCGCCGGAGAACACATTTGAGTTATTAAAAAATACGACCTATACAGGAATAGAAGCAGCAAAATTTGCTTATGAAAATACAGCAGGGATAGTAAACGGAATAGCCGGCTTAGCTCATCTTGTGTATGATAACTTACCAAGCTACAGCGAATCTCCTCAAGTGGCTCTAACTGGTAGCATGGAAATTTCATGGGTAGATGCTGTTGCATAAATCTCTAAAATAGCTAATAACTAAAAAAGCTGATTATGTCATTCCTGCAAAACAGGGGCGTTGTTGCATAAATCGGTGTCATTCCCACGAGGCATTGTTGCGCGGACCAGTAAAATCCACTGTGTCATACCGTGGCTTGGCCACGGTATGACAATGAGAAATCGATCCACACAGGCAATGCCCCACGGGAATGACATAGAATAAAAACTGTCCGGTTACCTTACTGATATCTGTTATATTTTATAATAATAAAATTTTATTTCGTTGTTTTTAAATGCATCTTTTTTATTCCTAAAACCCTTTTTCAAAGAGCTACAGGAAAAATTAATATTACCGGCTTGAGCCGTGTCCGGTCCTTCATTTTTTATTTTCTCTATATCCTTACTACTTGGTACTACAACGGCAATATGCCCTGCTCTTGTTGGGTTAGCATTTTTATACGGATACAACAAAATATCCTTGATTAGCAAATTTTTGTGCTTGAATAAAACTATCATCACGATTTCCTGCTTTAACACAATTCCACCCGTTCTTTATTCCGTCTGTTTCAAGCCACTCAGCTTGCTTATTTGATAAAGTAGGTATAAATTCTTTATCGCTTTCAGGATGAGGAAGTAGAGACTTATTTGAAAGCCCAAAGGCTGCACTAACAGCATACGCAAAACAACTACAATGAGTCAAACGCTTTAACTTAGGAGAGTTGTTATATTTTGCCGTTTCTTCTAATAAAGTTTCTCCCGACTTACAATTTATTACATTACCTTTTTGCCACTGTTCCTCAACATTTCAAGAGTTAATTACCTCTAATTTTCTTTAGCACTTTCCGATATATTGTCTGCTTGTGCAGTAATATTAATACAAAGTAAGTAAATTATGATTAATTTTATTTTATTCATTTTTTTCTCATGTTAATTTATGAACCTCTATACACAATATATAATATGATAATTCAATTATTAATTGTAATTTCTTATATTTTATTATTTAGAAAAATATAAGAACACTCTATGTTTCTTGACAAATGCTATGCTTTTATATATGCTCCTTCGTATGTTAGCAACAAGAAATAAGGCTTAGAAATAAGTACTTCAAGCTTAGCACCCGTAGCTCAATTGGATAGAGTATATGACTACGGATCATAAGGTTAGGGGTTCGACTCCTCTCGGGTGCGCCATTCTTCATTTTTCAGTATTTCTACAAACGTATCAAACGGCGGACACAGTATAAAATCAAGCTTTTTGCCGTTTAACTGAAATATTAAGTGTCTTTCACCAAATCTCTAAACTAAGTAGCTTTTCTCTTTCTTCTAAATAGTAAATTTATCACCTTATAAAAAGAAATATTAATAATTTAATTAACCAACAAGCCTCCTTAATTTCATTTATCTTTAACTGTGGAGGGGGAAAATTCCAAGCATCAACCTTGTGGCAGAAGCTTAACCGAGTTGAATATTTAGCAGCTGTCGATGAGATATTAAGATGGATGCGTACTAAAGGCGGTGTTAAGCTGCAAGGTTTAGCGACACATCGGCAACATTATAGATTATAATTATTATCATTTATTAACACCTCTTATTATTTCCTCTAATCCTCTATATACTCATAAATCCCTTAAATTAATCCTAATTTATTTATTCATACTTTTAGTTAAATTTCTATTGCTTTCTTAAAGCTCCTTATTATGATTCTGTCTATAAGCTCATTTTTAACAAAATATTAAAATTTATAGAATTTAATAAGGGTAGAGATATGAAAGAATTAATAGAATTTCTAGAAAAAAGAGGATTTACTAGACAAGCAAATAGTTTAAGAAAGGGTGATACAACGCTTAATCTTTCTTATAACGACATAGGCGAGGCTAGAGCAAGAGACTTAGCGGCAAGCTTAAAAGTTAATAACTCTTTAACGTCGCTTGATCTTAGATGGAACAAAATAGGCGAGCAAGGAGCAAAGAAATTAGCCTTAATGCTAAAAGATAATTCTACTATTACAGAGCTTAATCTTAGGTATAACAACACAGGTATTTTTTGGGGTTATATAAATAAGGCAACGTTGGACACAATTAACGGATATTTGCAAAGAAATAAAACTATAGTAGAAAAAAAGCAGAAAGCTTAAACGCCGAAGGCAATGATTTATGCAGTCAAGAAAAATAAAACAAATGCAGAAAAGAAATATGAAGAACAAATTTTCTGCAATCCTGCTTCTCTTAATATTTGTTATCAAGAAATAAGTGATGAATTAGCAGAGCTAATAGCTGATAAATTAAAAAGCATTAAAACAACTACTACTGTTAATTTTTCAGGTAGCCAACTAAGCGATAAGGGTATAAAGGTTATTTCTAAGGCTCTAAAAACAAGTCTGCATTTAGAAAAACTGGATTTTAGTGACAGTAATTTAGGCGATCAAAAAATATAGTAGCAATAGAGCTTGGGGTGTCTTGAGGTGATTGTAATAATGATGATTGAATTCTGCTGCTAAGTGATCGAAAGCGAGAAGAAGTAGGACTTAGAGTTTCTGAAGGAACTGCCATAATGTTATCATATATATTTGAGTTCTTACTATCTACCCAATTTCTGTGATTTATGACTAGTTCCTCCTCACTGTTACTACTATTATGTGATGAAGTTGAAAGTTTTTGTGGTAAAATTTGTGTATCCTGATTAAATATATTATCACTAGGAGTCGCCATATCTTGGCTAAGTTTTGTATCGGCTTTTAACTGCTCTTTTTTCTTTTCTTCGGTGTTAATTATTTCTTTTATTTCTCCTAGAGAATTGGAATCAACATAGAGTGCTGTCGGTAGCATCTCATTAATTATCTTATTTTTTTAAGTTATCATTTTCAAAAGCTTTCTTAACCTCCTTAAAATCTTCCTCAGACCAATTAGGTATTTTCTCAATTTCATTAGAAGTAACTGTATAACGTCCTCCTCCAGTAATATCTTCTTTTTTTTCTAGGTTAAAATTAGAATTCTGTAGAAATTTTTCTGCAGTTTCTGCATAATTCTTAGGAATAGATATACAATATTCATATTTATACTTCTCCGCTTCTTGTTGTATATTACTGATTTCTAAATATAACTTAGGTTCATTATGATTAGCAATTGAAAATTCAGAGTTATAATCCAATATTTCACATCCTGCAATTTCTAGAGTTGGAAGAGATTGCAGTGTCTTATTCAATAAATTATTAATTGATTTAAGTTCGGATTGATGCCTCTGATGAATATATGATTTTACAATATTTTTTAACTCCTGATTAAGTAATTCGTGACACACTTTTCAGCAAACTCATTTTGTCTAGCTTTATCTGATTCTTCACGAGATGAAAATTTGTATTCTTTAAAGTGATTGATATAATATTTTTATACATTATTTCAATATTTTTTAAAGCATATATACCATAATTACGATCAATCACTGCTACATTATTTTTAATTTCTATCCCTTGCTCTTGAATAGTATTTTCCTGTATTGTTACCGTTTGTCCTCCTGAATATTTCTCCGCTGCGTTTATGATATCTGGAGGACACTTTCCACCCATAGAATCTTTATATAACAGTACTACTTGATCATTTTCGTCTTTAAAAATAGCAAAACTTGTCCAATGTCCTCTCCTTCCAGGTATATTATAAATACCGACTATAGGCTTGTCTAATATTGGGAATTCTTTTTGAATATTTTTTATGTTTAGGTCATAATTTTTATCCTTGTCACTATTTTGATCCTCAACAAAAACTTTAAAATTTACTTTCGTTGTATCGATCAATTGAGAAGCGATTGCTTTTAAATCAGGATGTTGATAAAGATAAGAAAGACTATTTGGCTTACTAATTCTTTGATTATAAGCATTTTTTTATCTTCTGGATTAGGATCATTGTGTAGATCAGGTGTGTCATTCTTTTTCTTATTTAACTGTTGTTTTTCTGAAATAAGAAGTTGAAGAAATTCTACCGATACATCAGGATGTCTTAATAGCTCCCGGTATAACCCATCTGCTGAAAGATTTTTATGGTATTTTCTTGTGCATAAACAAGGTCTGCTTTTGTTTTTTCAAAAACTAAGTTTTGATTTTTAAGTTGTTTCACTGCATCGTTTTTTCAGCTTGCAATTTTTTTATTTCCTCCAATGCTGCATCAAGTGTAGTAGGTACATTTGGTTGTATTGTAGAAAATGATAGGCTGTATTTGTACTGCAGGAAAGGTGGATCCATAAACTGTAGCAGCAATTATCTGCCTTCACTAGAAGAAGCGTCAGCAGTCAATTTCTTTTGTCTCTGTTTTTTCAAAGGTTCATTTTCTTTATCTTTTCTATGTTCTTTCTTCGGGTTTATTTTAAGCGGGGTGTCCTTAATCTTTAATTCCCCTTTTCCTATATATCTTACTATACTGTTAATTGCTATTTTCTTCTCCTGTTCTGATAAAGCGTTATATTTTTCATATGCTGTTTTACCTAGAAAATCTTCTAACCAGTCAGGATTTTTTCTTATAGCATCCATTAAAGCCCATTCATATCCTACTCCATTTCCTCCTCTAGTAGTAATATTAAGCGGTATTAAGTGTTTTTGTTTATTCTTATCAGTAAAATGAAAATCTACATTTTTCGTTTCTTTATTTATAACTAAATCACAACTAATACAACAAAGTTTAGACAATCCTATGTATATTTCTTCACTTAATTGATTATCACAATCTTGAAATTGTTCTTTTATATACTGTATTATTCTCATTTCAGCATGAGCTTTATCGCTAAATGGACCATCTAATACAATTTTATATGGTTGTTTTATAGCTTCAATAATTGAGGGAGCAAATTTTTTACTTGCATCAATAGTATCAGGGTTTAATTCATCTTCTAATTTCATCAAATCTCTTCTAGCTCTAGCTACTGCCTTAACTACTTTTGGACTTGCACTGGTTACATTACAGACTTTTTGTTAAACCTCTTGATTATTATTCGGATATTTTTCTAGCTCTTGCAAAATGCGTGGTAATATATCCTTATGGTCACTATTATTTTTATAATAATATTGTGCAGCATCTAGAAGTAGCTCTTTTCGTTGAGTAGATAGATTTTGTTGTTGTAGAAAATTTTTTTGCTCTTCTTTAGGTAAAGCTGTGTAAGTAGCATAATCTTGTAAATATTTAAAAACTTTTGTGGTATGTGTCTCAATTTGTTCAACTTTCTTTGTGTTAACACTAGAATTATGTAATTCGTTGAAAGCTACTAAAATTTGCTTACCGTCAAAACATACGGCACTACATTGGCTATTATATTGAATTAACCTACCTAAGGCATCAAAGCGTCTATTTTGTAAAGGAGTATCATTTTCTTTTATAATCTTTGAGTTAAGTCGAGTACGGAAAACATATGCAAAATTCTGCAGATTTGAGTTGTTGTTGTCATTTAATAGTCCGTGGGTAGGATTCTCTTCAGCAAATCCAACATGAAATGCCATATAAGGAACAAGTTCTTTTGGAATAATCTTTTCTGTTTTACCTACCAAAACCGCTAGAACTGCTAATTTTTCAAAACTTTCATCAAGTGCTTCACTATATATTTTTGTGTATTTTCTTATAGTGTTCAGTAAGGATTTTTAAAGCAGATATAGATTCGTTTAATATAATACTTTTTAATAAAGCCTCTCTCGATTTTTTATCTCTTATGATATCCTCTACTGTCTGGCTATCTACATATTTAACAAACTCTACCGTTAACCTTTCTTTCTGTGCATTTGTTAGATTTGCCATATAAATATTATTTTATAATTTTAATTATTTATTATTTATTTTCTCCTAAAGCCTCAACGCTTTCCTCAAATATTGAATTATCAATATCATTACCGTCTACTAAAATCGTCATGTTACCTGGAATGCTTTTTAAGCTTTCCGCACCCAAATTGGTTATGTTATGATCTCTTAGATCTAATTCCTTTATATGTTGTAGGTGATCTTTGTGATAAAGAAATACTGTAGCAAGATAGGCGGCTCCTAGATCTCCTAATTTAATATTCATAAGAGCTAATTTTTTAGAGAATTGTTTTTTTGTAGCATGTTCGCTATTGCTTCAAAACCTAGATCTCCTATTTCAATATTATTGCTTATTAGTAAAGTTTCTAACGCTTTATTTTCGGTTAATGCAGTAGTAAGTTCTTTTATATTATTATGGGTTAAATTATTGTTATTAAGATTTAGAGTTTTTAACCATGGATTTAATTTTAAAGCAGATGCTATATATTTTCATCCCCTAAGTTATTTTTTTAAATCTAAAGTATCAATGGGGGTTGAGGTTAAAAAGCTTCCAATGACTTCTGCACTTTTTTCGGAGATTCTTGTTTCATTTAATATTAATTCTTTAATATATTGATTAGCCATTAAAGCATGAAGTAATTTTATGACATTAATTTTGCACTGCTAATATTATTTGCGATAACGTCTATCCCTTCGGCAGTAATATTAATTTGTCCTATATCTAAGGATTTTAACGGTAGTTTTGAATGAAACAACTCACTAATAATTGCTGCTCCTTTATTTCCTACTTCACTAATACCTAATGCTAAAGAACTTAAATTAGGGTGGTTTTTAATAGCATCTATTAATATTCTTAAATCTTCTATTTTCAGCGAAATAGAATTTAAAGATAAATATTCAAGGGAGGTATTATCTGCTAAAGCATCGATAAGAATTTTTATTTTTTCACTATCTAAAGAAGTAGAATTCAGGTTTAAATGTGATATTTTATTTAACCTTACAATTTTGCTTAGATTTTTTATATCATCGTCACTAAGGTTGCTGCCATATAAATCAATTTCTTTTACTACAGTATTTTTCTCTAAAGTTTTAATTATAATTGATAAAAAACTACTATCTTTTTCATAAGGTAGTTCTACACGAACAATTTCAGGATCATTATTCTTAATTTTCTGCAACAATAAATCATTTCGACTGAGGTCAATTTTTTGTCTTTTATTAGACTCTTCTTTATTAATATTATCGAGGGATGTAGTTGTTTTTTCTATAGGACGTTTTAAATTTTCTCTTTTCTTTAACTCTTGTGCCACTTCTCTCATATTAAACTCTTGTTTTAAATTAATAATATTTTTCTAATTCTGTATTGCTATTCTAGAATCATTAATCAATTTTTAACATTTTTTTCAACTTATATTTTCTTTTTATGAGATTATACTGATAATCTCTTCTAATTATATTTAAGTAATTAAGTTAGATATGGTTTGAGAATTGTAGGAAATTTTTAATTTTGCAGTGAATGGAAAATATGTTCTAATTAGCAACGTAAATTGATCTTTCATAATAAGACTCCATATTAAGCACTAATAAGCCAAACATAACTATAAATGTTATTGCCATTACAATTATAATTAAATCATAATCTGACAACAAAAATAATAATTTATTCTGACTTTATACTTTACTAGGAAGCTAAGCTAGATGAGTATTTATTTTTAAAATAAATCATAAGATATTTATATAAGTTAACACATAAATTAAATATTCTCAAATGTAATCTAAATAAAAAGTAATATAACTTAATAAACTGTAACTTTTTTAGTTGCAGTTGGTGGTTCCACTTCCAATGATGAAATGCCTTTAATTGGGTAGTGGTACCACCATGTATAGTACCGTACAATTTTTAAAAAGCCCTCGATGTCATCCCTGCAAAAGCGGGGAATGCAGAGAAAAAGCTTAATAGAAAAAAAGCAAATAATAAAACAGAATGAAGTTGCTTAAATATAAAATAACCAACAAGTTACTAATATATTTAAAGTTAAAAATTATTTATTATTGCAATTTTTCAATTTTTGCTTTAATTATAATCAACTATTATTAATAACAATAGACTTCTTGCATAACGTAGTTAATAAAGAGGAATTTGAAGGAAACACGAAGCACAGAACCACAGTGTACACTATAGTACGTGAGGATTCGAGCATCGGATTGACGTACAAATTACCTTTAGAAACAAGTTATGCAAGAAGTCTAATAAAAAATAACTTTTTATGGAAGATATAAGCTCTTGGAAAGAAAAGTTCGAAGTTTGCGTTTATGCTAAGAAACTACTTGATAAACTTGAATATTTAAACACTAAAGTAAAAAACCCCGTCGATATAGAGGAAGTTAAAAAAGCATTTTCTATGCTCGTAAATATCACGGCTCACAAATGCGTCAATCAGGCGATCCGTATTATTCTCACCCGATTGAGGTGGCGATTATGCTTGCGGTATTTGTAGCTGAAGAAGCCCTAAGCTTTTTACTTCTAACATGATAAATGCTGCTTTGCTTCACGATACCATTGAGGATACAGAACTTACCGAAGAAGTAATAACTACAATTTTTGGGCTAGAAGTTGCAAACCATGTAGAGGGTTTAACTAGAATCAAACCTTACGGGAAAATTAGTGCAGAAGAAAGCCTCAATTTATTAATTCAGCAAAAAAGATATGATACAACTCTCATAAAATTATTTGATAGAATCCATAATATCCAAACTTTAGGTGCTAAATCACCTGAGAAAGCAAAAAAGATTATTGAAGAAACTTTAATAAATTTTGTAATTCTAGCTGAATATTTAAAAATACCAGCGATAAAACAAAAAATAGTTGATTTATGCTTTCAACATTTATCTATTAAGCAATTTCTAGCTCAGGAAGATAATCTTTTTCAAAATAATTTTCATTCGTTTTTTCTAATGTTTCAAAATGAGTTATCCCGAATAGAAAAGCTAAACCGGTAGGTAACATAATAATTAATAACCCCCAATTGTTAAAATATTCCACTATATAAACAAATCCAAAAGATGTAACTACGTGCATGAAAGCACGCGAAATAGCAAAGGATAAAGCAACCGAGGTAAAACGTTTAAATATAGGAAAATACTTAAAGAAAATTGGCAAACCAGTAGAACTATCAGGTCTAAAAAAAATAAAAACCGATTGTATGCAAAATAATTCAATCGGAGAACCTACTTTTAAAATTAGATAAGGCCAAATAATAGCAAACCCTAGAAATATTATTAAACGAACTTTAGCTATTTTTAAGGGATAAATTTTATAGCACAAATATTACTGTACTGGAAAAATGAACTATAGAAACCCAAAAATTGTGATGTATTAATTCCAAGTCTATCCTCATATTTAAAAATCACTAATAGTACTGCTACAATTGTTAAAGATGATAAACTAAAACCGTAACAGATAATTATAATTACTACAAATACACCAGTTTCGGGTGAGGAGATAAAAAAACATTTAGAGTTATTTTTATTACTGCAAGATAAACCAGCTTTCTTAGGAGTTGCAGGCAAAAAACACTATAAATGGCAAAGTCCAAAAGAAATAACCGATGATATTCTTAAATCGAGTGAAAAAATAAATTTTGAGCTTTTATCTTCCGTCCCAAGCATTACTACTATGCATAGTTTTAAAGTAGATACGTTTGCCTCAAGAACTTTGCTTGTTAAAGTAAATAAAGGTGTTAAAACATCGGATAATTTAACACTTGGCTCAGATTACTCTCAAATAGTACAAATACCCGATAATCCTAAGAAGTTAAGCTAATGTCCGACGGTTCTATTCTTTCATTAGACGGCGAAAGAAAGCTTCCCGTATATTCACTTGGTATAGATAAATTATATTTAAAAATCGATAAGATTAATCAGCAAGAAGTTAATCACTTAATCAGCCAAACCAATAGATATAATATTTTCCAGAACCCGACTTTTATAAATGAATATACCTTTAATGAGTATAATATTTCTGAGGTATTTCAAGAGGAAGTAATAGTTAACTCTCAAAATTTAAATTTACCTCATTATACTGATTTAGATTCAGTAAATATTTTAATTTAGAAGAAGCAGGCAACTATTCCAAGGGATTATTTCTAGCAAAAGTTTATGCTAAAGATGATAATAATATTATTATATCTCAAGATAAAAGATTAATTTTAGTTACCGATCTTGGTTTTATAGTAAAAACCGATAAAACTGGAACGCATCATATATTTGTTTCTTATATCAGTAACGGTAAACCGGCTGGCGGCGTAAAAGCAGATATTATAGGACTTAACGGTGAGGTGTTAGTAAGCAGCAAAACCGATAGTAAAGGGTAATGGCATTCGGTTAAGCAAATTTACGTCTACTATGAGATGTAACCCACCTATTAATAGATTTACGCGATATTTTAGGATAGTGTCTATTTAACCTTACCTTTTGCCGTACTTTAGCTATAGAACTTATAATTTTTTGTAATGTATTATTAGTTAAAATACACCCTGTCATCACTAGATTTTCTAACTGCCTCGTTACGATTAGTAAACAGTTTTTAAAATTGATTTTTATCATTGAGATAGGATCAAAAGTATTGGTTATGTATTTATTATCTTCACTTTTGTTAGATGGAATTAATTTTTCTGCTTCAAACTCAAAAAACCTAGATAAATTGATTAATAATATATGAGCGTATAAAGCGTATAATTCTTGTTTAATACCTCTAGCTGATTTTGCATGAAAATCTTCTATTTCTATAAACCTCTTTGAGATTTTATAAAGTTCTTTTATACTCCATCTAGAGTGATAAATTTCATAAAAACATTCTTTGGGAAAAATATACTTATCTGTTAGAGTTGTAGCATATATATAAGTTGTATCATTTATTTTATGTTTAATTAAGCATACCTTTAGCGGTCTAAATTTTAAATTATAACCATCCTTCTTTAGATCATGCATAACAGTTGTAGATGGCATATAATCTATAGTACTATCTTCTTGATCTGTTTCTATAAAATTCATAATCTCATTATTGGTATTATTTCTAATACCAAAAGGTATTCTAAAAATAACATGACAATTTTGTTCTATGATTTTATAAAGCATTAAGTAACTAAAATATCCCCTATCCAGTACTACAATATCTTTACTACCTAACTGTTGAATGTGTTCTAGAGCAGATAATCTTTCATTCAAATGTGCTTGCAAACTAAAGTCATATACCACCTTTTCTTGTATGTTATAAAGACAACTCATTAAACCTGGTGGATAGTAATTACCTTGATCTGCTGAACACACTATAAATCCTTCATTAATTAATTCTCTTGGTAAACTTACCCTTGATCCATCTATTGTAAATATTCTATAACCCTTTCAATTTGGTAAATCTTGAATCTTGTGCCAAAGAACCAATAAATTTTGATTCAATTCTATAAAAACATCTTCTGGTAATTTTTGTCTTGCCTCACATAATGAAGATGCAGCTACTGTTTTAGTTTAGGGTAATATAATATTTTTATCTAAACATGACTCCCAAAATTGAATAAGACTACTACCATACCCTTGTTTATTATAACTTTGTACTAGTTTAAATAAAAATGTTACTAATATTTGTGTATTTAATACTCGTTTTCTTGTTTGCCACTTAGAATCAAATTTATCACTTACTTTTTTAAATATTTCGTTGACTTCAGACCAAAAAATTAATGATTTTGCTACCTCCATCTCAATATTCCTCTCTTTGTTATTACAATGAAAGTCATTATATCATATTTTTTATCTTAACCGAATGCCATTGGAGGAAAGGGCATGCCGTTTTATCAAATATAAATGATTTTACAAAAGCAAAAACTCCAGTGGCTTATATATTAACTACTAAGGATGATTTTTCGTTTATGCCGTATAGTAGAATTGATAGACAAGTTAATTATTCTCGGTTTGATGTAGCAGGAGCCGTTAGTGCTGGTCAAGGGTTAAAAGCTTATTTATTTTCCGATCGTGGCATCTATAGACCAAGGAACAAGGTCACATAGGTATTATGCTCAAACAAACCGACTGGCAAGGAAAATTTGACGGCTTACCTTTAGAAATACAAGTAACTAACCCTAGAGGAAAAGTAATAGATAAAAGTAAAATAACTCTAGATACAGAAGGATTCGGCGAATATTTATTCTCAACGCTTGATGATTCCTTAACCGGCTTATATAATATAAGCTTATATTTAGTAGGAGATAAAGGCACAAATAACTATCTTAATAGCGTATCTGTCAGGGTTGGTGATTTTCAGCCTGACCGCATGAAAATAAACATAAACTTCAATAACTCACAAGATAAGCTATGGACGAATCCAAAAGACCTCAAAGCAAATGTTAATCTTATAAATCTTTACGGCACTCCTGCAGAAAATAGAAAAGTCAGCGGCTTTATTGATATTAGACCTACCGAGTTTTTCGTACCTAGCTTTAAAGAGTATAAATTTTATAGTAGCAAAGGAAATAAAGAGTTTTTTAACGAACGTTTAGGAGATATTACTACCGACTCTAAAGGTACGGCAAACTGTGACCTTAACCTTGAAAAATATTATAACGCTACTTTTAATCTAACATTTTCAGCAGAAGGATTTGAGCCTGACTCAGGAAGAAGCGTAAACGTGAGCAAATCGCTTATAGTTTCGCCTCTGCCTTATATTATAGGATTTAGAAGCGATAGCAATCTAAAATATATTAAGAAGAAAACAAGCTCGGCAATAGAATTCATAACCATATCAAATAAAGCAGAAAAAGTAGCTGCACCTGATTTAACTCTTAACTTAAAAAAGATTAATTATGTAAATAACTTAGTAGCAGATAGTAACGGTAATTATTCTTACAGTTCAGTACCTATTGAGACTAATATATCTTCTAACAAGGTTAATATTCCAGCAGATGCAAGCTATATTTTAACGTACCTACTAAAGAAGCAGGTGATTACGTTATTTACTTAACCGATAAAGAAGATACGGTCTTTGCTCAAGCTGAATTTTCGGTAATAGGTGAAGGAAATGTTACGGCTAATTTAACAGACAAAGCAAATTTAAAAGTTAAGCTTGATAAAGATGATTATAAAGCCGGCGATACTATTCTTTTAAATATTATAACTCCTTATACAGGTTATGGGTTAATTACTATCGAGACCGATAAAGTACATAATTTTGAATGGTTTAAAGCTGATGAAAATCATAGCATTCAAGAAATAAAAATTCCTGACAGCTTTGAGGGTAAAGGATATGTAAATGTACAATTTATAAGAGACATAGAAGCTACGGAAATCTTTATGTCACCGTTTAGCTATTCAGTAGTACCGTTTACTACCAACATTGATAAACATAAACAAGATATTGAATTAACGCTTCCTGCAAAAATCAAATCGGGAGAAAAGCTAGCAATTCGTTACCGTACTACAAATCCCGGTAAAATAATAATATTTGCTGTTGATAAAGGGATATTATCATTTGCCGGTTATCAGATTCCCGACCCGCTTAATTACTTAATTAACGATAAAGCCTTGGAAGTCCGAACATCACAAATCATGGATCTAATATTACCTGAGCGTCCTTTATTAATGAAAGCTTATATGGCGGCTCCTGCCGGAGACGGTGTTATAAATGTCGCTCGAAACCTTAATCCGTTTAAAAGAAAAAGCCAGCCTCCGGTAGCATTTTGGTCAGGAATTTTAGAAGCAGATCTTGATGAGAGAGAAGTCACATTTGACATACCAAGCTATTGTAACGGCACTTTAAGAGTTATAGGGGTAGCCTCAAGCCTTGACGCTATAGGAACTTCCAAAGCTGATTTATTAGTCCAATCCGATCTTATTATCAATCCAAATTTACCTTTATTTGTAGCTCCGAATGATGAGTTTACAGTACCGGTAACAATATTTAATAACCTAAAAGATTCAGGAAACGCTCAGGTTTTTCTAAATATTGAAACAAGCGAAGGACTTAAAATATTAGATTATCCTAAAGAGATACCGATAGACGAAAAGAAGGAAGCTACTATTAATGTTAAATTAAAATCAACTGATAAACTCGGTTCGGCAGATTTAAAGGTTGTGGCTCCTATAAATCACCTAAAACCGGGTATAATATCTATGGCAGTAGTACATAGCTCCGAATTAACTAGTACTACGAGCATTCGCCCTGCTAGCCCTAACGTTACAACAGTTGATACAGGCTTCATTACCGGCAATAAAGCTAATTTAAAAATCTTGCGGGATTTATATCCTGAATTTGCTAAACTGCAAATTTCCGCTTCTAAATCGCCACTTGCTATTATTTCCGGTTTTAAAGATTTCCTAGATAATTATCCTTATGGCTGTACTGAACAATTAATAAGCCAAAATTTTGCCAATATTTAGCTAGTTCAGATTCTTAAAACTAATCGTAAAAAAATGGATGAATCATTATCGAAAATATTTCAAACTTTATCGGAATGTCAAAATTACGACGGTGGATTTAGATATTGGAACAATTTTAACGACGATTCCGATCCATTTATCTCCGTTTATGCTATGCATTTCTTAAGCGAGGGAGCAACTAGATATTTAGCCGTTCCAAGTGATACATTTAATCAAGGTATTTACTATTTAGAGAATATGGCTAACAGATCAATAAACTTCTTAGACGAAGCAAGAGAAAAGGCATATGCGGTTTATATCCTGACGAAAAATAGCGTTATTACTACAAGCTATATTGCAAATATTTTAAAATATTTAGACGAGTACCATAAAAATACATGGCAGGATGATTTGACTAGCGTTTATTTAGCAGCTAGCTATAAAATGCTGCAAATGAATGAAGAAGCGGATAAATTATTAGATAGATTTACTCATTTATACCTAATTTCTCTGCATTTCCCTGAAAGATTAAAAAACTTTGACCCAAAAATTGTACAGGATATAGCTCTTTTTGCTAAAGACAACTATAATAGTCTATCGGCAAGCTATGCAATTATGGCAAGTCTTGCCTATGCCGATGAAATAAATAATGTAGATGAGGCGAGTATTAAGGTAGATTATACAATAAATAACCAAACCCAAGAAGTTATAAAGCATCAAAAAACATCTTTAGCAGGTAGCAAAATAATGCTGGATGAGATTCCTGCAAACGATGTTCAAGGAATCAACTTAACTTCCTCAAGTAACGGCTTTTTCTATCAGCTTTTAACTTCAGGCTATGATAAGCAATTAACAGAAAATAAAGAGATAGTTAAAGGCATAGAAATAACCAAAAAATATCTCGATGAAAATAATAAAGAGGTTAGTAAAGTAAAATTAGGTGATAATATTACGGTGGAAATCACCATGCGTTCAGGTAGTAATAAAACCTTGAGCAATATGGTAATACTTGACTTATTACCGGCAGGCTTCGAGCTTTTACCGGATAACAACAACGTAAATATATTAGAACGCACGCAGGAAGTAATGATATGGAAACCGATATATATAACTAATCGTGATAATAGAGTTATGATTTTCGGTACTATTTCTGATCAAAAAATGACGTATCAATATAAAATCAAAGCAGTTAATAAGGGCATATTCGCAACTCCTGCTATTTACAGCGAAGCTATGTATGACCCTCAGACTTACTATCGTGGTACTATAGGTAGTATTATTGTAGAGTAGCGTTGTTGCATGGTTCGTTTTATGTCATTCCCGCGAAAGCGGGAATCCACTCCTTTTCTGTGTCACCCCGTGGCTTGGCCACGGGATCTTGTATCACAGACTGTATCCTGAGATCCCGCAATCAAATTGCGGGATGACATTAAAGATTACTGGATTCCCACTTCTGCAGGAATGACATCGATTAATAATCCTTACCATATTAAAGGAGATTGTTACGCCTCAAACAGTCTTATACTAAAAGCACAAGAGTCTTATTATACAGCTTTAGACCTCAGCGAAGATTCTGAGTTTAAACTTGGTATATATTACAAAGTGACCAATTTATCAGAGCAGAACCATAACGAATTTGATCTCATTTATATATATAATGCTATTTATGCGTTGTATAACATGAATTATCCTTATCATTATGAATTAGATTATTTTTAGCAATCTCAAACGGAATCTAAATTCGCCTTTAAAAATTCCGGAGCAAAATCTGCACCGTTAGATCAACTAATAGTTTGCAATTCTTCATCTATCGTCACCTTATTAAATAAATTTTTATCTTGAAGCGGTTCAAAAATTGAGCCTTTAAGATGTGGATATAGGTTTATAATACCTTTTGTTCCATCATCAAAAACTAATTCTAAATAATAATCAATATAACTTACAGATATTACATGCAACATTTGAATTTTAATCCATTGTTTATATTATTTTAAGATCTCATAACCACAATAAAGAATTCAGAATATCTTAATAATCCTTCACCCCACAATCACTTTCAACTTCTCTATAGTTTTTGGATCTTTTGCGAGTTCTAAAAATATTTCCCGCTCATAGGCAAGTAGCTCTTCTTCATTCGTTTCATTATGTTTATCAATAATATTTTGGAATTTGCTAAGTACTTTATTTTGTAACTCGTTATATTTTGATGTATCTATTTCAGTTGCTAAATTTATTTTAGGCAAAGTAATTTTATGAGGAGCAGGCAATATCTTTTTAGGTAGGTTTAATTTTAAAGCTTCATCTAAAATATAATGCTTGTTCATATTTACGTGCATATTCTCTACATCATAATCTGCTTTAAAGTAATCTGCCGAGCTTGTTTTATTCTGCTATATAATATTTCTGATATTTTTAATTAGTTTAGTTTTATCTCCTCTAGTTCGAGCAAACATTTCGGTAACACCGACCCATCCTGGTATTAAACCGACACCAAGTTCTACAAGTCCTGCGTTAAGTTCTTGATTTCCTATAATAAAGCTTGAGTGTAGTAATAGCTCACATCCACCTCCAAGGGCCACACCAAGACCACAGCTAATAACATGTGTAGAGGAATATTTTAAGTGAAGCATGGTTTGCTGTCCCAACTTTAGTAAATTTTCTAGATCATGAAAATTACCGTCTTCAATATAAGAAAGAAGAAGCTTTAAATCTGCACCGGCAGAAAAATTATTTCCTTGCGGATAAATATACAGATTTTTGCCGTCATTTTCAGCTTTACTTGCTGCTTCTTGCAGTAAATAAAACACATTATGGTTTAAACAATTCATTTTTGTAGTAATAATAAAAATTAAATTCTCACGATAATTTATTAGCTTTGCAGAATCGTTTTCTAATACTATCTGACTTTCTTGTAAAATATCTTTGTGAGAATTAAATTTTTGTTTATCAATTTTTTGATATTTTTTATTGGCTAAATATTGCGGAAGTGGGATATACATTAAATCGGCATTTTTAATTACCGAATTCCAGCCGTTTTTAGCCGATATAGTCAATAATTCAAATGGACCGTATTTCCAACTATAACCAAGCTTCATAGCAGCATCGATATCATAAATATTATCCGTAACCGACGGCACTAGACTTGCTAAATAAACATAAAATTCCGTGATAATTTCGGTAAAAAATTTACTATAAACCGAATCACTTGCAAGAAGCTCATCAAGATTATTAAATGAAATATCTATTTTTTGAACAGGGCTATAAGATAAGTCACTTATATTGATAACTTCTTTAATCTTTTCCGTTTGATACCGATAGGCGATAAAACCCACCGTCACCCTTACGTCCAATTAACTTCTTCTCTATCATCTTATCGAGAACAGGAGTATTTACATATATTTTGTGATAAGCATCATTTGCAGGAAGAGCGGCAAGTAATGAGCTTGATATTAACTTCATTACGTCATGTCCGATTAGATCATATAAACCAAAAATTCCTGTACTCGGTAATCCAAGACATGAAGTAAATATTTTATCTATAGTAGCAACATCAAGATTCTGACTTATCGCTTTACGAGCTACTAATTCAAGTAAAAAACACCCTACTCTATTAGCAATAAAACCAGGCGTATCATTACATTTTACTATAGTTTTACCAAGCGTTTTCGTTAAGAACTCTGATACTCTTTCTATTACCTCAGGCTTTACCGTCGGGTCTATAATTAATTCAAGCAGCTCCATATATCTTGGTGGATTAAAGAAATGCGTAATAACGAATCTAGACTTAATATTATCAGGTAAATCTTCTTTGAGTCTTTTAAGCGGTAACGTAGAGGTATTAGAAGCAATAATTGCATCTTCTTTAATATAAGGAATAATTTTATTATATAATTGATGTTTGATTTCTAACTTCTCAACAATAACTTCAATAACTAAATCACATTCTTTAATTAAATCTAAATCATGTTCTAAATTACCGATGGTAATGAAATTTGCTTTATCCGGAAAAGATAAAGGCGGCGGTTTTTGTTTATGCAAATTTTCTACGGCATTTTTTACTATTTTATTAGAATCATCGGAATCTTTAGCGATAATATCAAGCAGCACTACTTTATGAGAGAAATTAGCAATTAACGCTGCAATCCCTGAACCCATAACTCCCGAACCGATAACACAAACTTTTTTTATTTCATTTTGCATAAGTTATCTTCTATTTTCTGCCATCCCGTGGCTTGACCACAGGATCCATAAAACAATTAAAAAAGACTGGATACCACGATCAAGTCACAGTATGACAAATCTCTATCATGTCATCGCAACACTCATCACATATACCGACGCTGCTCCTGCTTGCCGTAAAATTTTAGAACATTCATTTATAGTAACAGCAGTGGTAACGACATCATCCACTAATAAGATTTTTTACTTACAATATTATACTTTGTGTTAAATTTGATACTACCCTTTATATTATTTTTGCGTTGTTTTCGTGAGAGAAAAGTCTGAGACTTGGTCCATTTTGATTTAGTTAAAATATCAGCTTTTAACATTTTATCGGTAACTTTAGCAATTTCTATAGCTAAAATATGAGCAGGATTATACATTCGTAGTAACCTCTTAAATCTATTCATAGGTACAGGTATGATTAAATCAATATCTTTTATATCCTCGCTATATCTATTATATAAAAGCTTAGCAAAGGTCTTAGCAAATATCGTCTTATCTTGATATTTAAACTGATGAACTATTTTTTTGCTATGCTCATTAAACTTAAATAAGCTGCGAGCAAGCTCATAATTAGGTTTGTTGCTATAACAATTTCTACAAATACAGTTATCTAAGATTTTTATACTAAATCTTTGTCCACATATACTGCAATAGGGTCTTGCTATAAACTCTAGCTTCTTCCAACAATCGCTACAAAATTCACCACTCCCCCTAGTATTTCCGAACAGCTTAAACATCTCTGCGGCAAGATATAATCTATAAGATAATTATAAGTCTTTATTAACAATTAAAATCCTCTTGAAGATTCATGGTGTTTAGAAGCATTCGGTGTTGATTGTGATGATGGTGAGCTAGCACCATAACAAACCCCCTTGCCGTGTGACAAATTCTCTTGCATATGTTGCTTGCTCATGAGCTTTGTTTTGCTCAGGTTTTACTTTATTGCTAACATTTGGAGTTATAAAAGATTGAGATGTTTCTTCCTTTTTACCGTATATTTCTTTTAAATCCCCAAATTGCGATTCAACAAAATAGCCGACTCCTGCTTTTTTACTACCGATTTAACTTTTGCAAAATTAGTTTTTTCAGGCGGAGGAGCAAATTCTTGATGATCTACTACCTCTTTTTTATTTTCATTAAATATATGCTATATTTCTTCTTGAGTTAAACCTTTAAAATTTTCAATATTATTAGACTGTACAAACTCTTCTAATGCTTTGGTATCTATTTTTGCTTGCCTTTCTTTTTCAAGCAAGTCTTTCTTATTTTCATAATTTCCTATTGATGTATTGATGTTTTTAAACTATTTATTTGATTTATTTTATCTTTGTGTCGCTCCATACGCACTAAATTAGCATCTCCTTCACCTATTACATTAGCTCCTCCATCCATAGTACCTGCTACCAAACCACCTATAACACCGCCTACAGAGCTTGCTTGTGCTACTAAAGATACCGTCTCTAAGGTAGTATCTCGTATTGCTTTTAAAATCTCTTTAGTTCTAATTGTATTTAATTTTTTAGGTTCAACTTTTTCTTGGTAAATTTTAGGTAATTGAGTATCCAAGAAATTTTTAAGTTCAGGGCTATCTTTTGCTTTATCTATTTGAGTAGTAACTACTAACTCTGCTTGCTTCACATAATTAGCTTTAATATTTTCTAAAGTTTTTTTCTTTCTATCTAAACACTTTATTTTCTTTTACTTCTAAAATTTCTTTTCCAACATTGTAAGCAACAGCTAATAAAGAAAGTGCAGCAAGCCCAACCCCAACGGGAGTGGGATTAAGGACTAACGATACTGCGACGCCGTCAATTCTAGCCGCACGTCTTACTGCTTTACTACCTAATGTTTTATATGTTTTCTCTAGAACATTTGCTGCAGTTTCACCACCGGGTAGTGTCCTGATTTTATTTAATGCCTTATCAGCTAAACCGGAACTTGGGGGACCTTTTTCTTGAATTTTTGCACCTTGCTGAAGTTTATCAACCGGATCATAAGCTTTTGCTACTTTTTCTCCGACATTAACTACTCCATCTGCTATATGAGTAAGATCATGGGTAATGGCAACTTTACTAACTTAACTCCCTTTACTACTTCTACAGCTACCCCACCCATAGCAATTCCGGCACGAGCAACTCTAGCACCGTAAAGTGCCGTATCCTCTTTCAGCATTCTTTTTCCTGCTGGCTTATTTTGCGATTGCCGTTCCTGTGAAGGCTCAGAAGCTTTTGTTTGTGCTGCTTCTAAAGGCTCTACTCTTTCAGGGGTCTTTATTGAAGATTTAAGCTTATTATCTTCTGCTGCATTTTTTATTCCTTCTTCAGGAGTATTAATAGTTACTGCTTAAATTTTCTTTACTCATGAATGCTCTCTAACTTTTTTAGGTATTAACACTCCTATCTCATACAGTGGCTTGACCACGGTATCTAGAAAAACAACTTATAGCGTGTATTCTTTGATGTTTTTACTGGATACCGTGGTCAAGCCACTGTATAACAACAAAAACTAACATCTTATCGTCTTCCCATCGCATAGCTAGTAATCAAGTTTTTTATAGGTTTAAAATTACTTATCGCCTTAAACCCTATTTGTCTTATACATCTTAAATTTTTGGAATAATTTGAGAAAATATTATTTAACTCATCAGTCAGCTTATACATAATAAAATTATCGTCTTGCCTTAGCTTTTGATATTCTTGTAATGTACCATTATTACTAACGATTATGCTCAAAGTCTCTATATCTTTTATACCTTGATTAAGCCCTTGTCCGGCGAGCGGATGTACTGTGTGGGCAGTATCTGCAATAAGAACTATACGGTTATGAAAATATCTATTTGCTATACGGGCTTTTAACGGGAAGCTACTAATCTCGTTATCAATAGTAATTTTACCTAAGGAATTACCGGCATTTCTTTGAGTTAAAAACCTGACTTCTTCTATAGGCAAATTAACAATTAAAGCAGCTTGACTAGCAGAAGTTGACCATATTACGGAAGAGCTATATTGATCTTTTAAAGGTAACAAAGCAAAAGGACCAAGCGGCAAAAAATGCTCCATAGCACAATTTTCATGCGGCTTTTCATGCTTAATATTAAATGTAAGAGCTGTTTGATAAGGTTTTTCAATTTCATTAGCGAAATAATGAGATCTTACTTTTGAATTTACTCCGTCACATATAATTAATAAATTACATTTAATTTGTTTATCATCAAATTTTATAATTGAATAATCACTATGACTTATAACTTCTTGATATTCATTATTATCAATTAAGGTTATCAACGGATTATTAGTTACTTTTGACAATAATATTTTTTTAAAATTGCTATTCTTAACCACATATCCAAGTACAGCATCATCATTTCGTAAGTCTAATATCTCTGAAGCCTTATTATCTACTACATATACGTCTTGCATTTCTGCCACAAACTTCTTAAGCTCTTCCCATATATCAATAGAGAATAAGAAATTTTTAGAATGCGGCGTTAAAGCAGTAGTTCTTATATCTTTAAAAAACTCCGGGCTTTTTACCGATTTATTCTCGCATATAGTAGTTTTTATACCCTTTTGTGCAAAAGAAAGTGCCGTTAGCATGCCGCTCAAACCACATCCTAAGATTATCGTATCAATCTGCTTTGTTTTCATTCGATTCATTTATGAAATATTTTAAATAACCGTTTGTGGCTATAAAGCTTAAAAGAAAATAAATAATTGCTATATCTAAATATGAACTATTTCCTGAGTATAAACCTAAACAGCAAATAAATAAACTCGCTAAAGTCGTGAAGCTATTTAAAATCAATAAATTTGTAAAAATATCCGTTTTTCTGATAAATAGGTAGGTTATTAAGCAAATAAATAATGAAATAATAATTAAAAAGATGTTAAGCATAATTTTTAAATCGGTTTTTCCGTCATTACGAGGAAAAACTGTAAGTTTTGACGAAGCAATCCAGTAAAATGATTTTTCTGGATTGCCACGCTCCCTACGGTCGCTCGCAATGACGATTTCGGTATCAACACACCACTCATTATATATAATCATTTATAACACTACAAACTGCAAATAAAATTAATTAAAATTCCTTAAATAATTTTAATATTATGTAATCTTAGCCAACCTTTACACTATTAAATAGCTATTGTGACAAAAATGTTATAAAAAATGTTGCTTTCTTTTACATTCGGCATTAACGTATATATTTAGGTTTTGATTAATATTTTTAAGGTAAATTGTAATGTCACAACTAGATGTTTTAATAGTAGACGATGAAGAGAGTATACGAAATCTCATTGCTGCAAATTTGAAAGATGAAGATTTTAACCCTAAGGTTGCCGCTAATAGTACTCAAGCCCTTAAAATACTTTCCGAAAAACCGGTCTCTGCAGTTATACTTGATATTTGGCTTCAAGGAAGCGAAATTGATGGGCTTGGAATTTTAGAGATAATTAAAAAACGCTATCCTTTAATGCCGGTAATAATTATTAGCGGTCATGGCACTATAGAAACAGCGGTAAATGCTATAAAAATGGGGGCTTACGATTATATAGAAAAACCGTTTAATAATGATAAATTAGTTATTTTACTTAAAAGAGCTTGTGAAGTAATGAAATTAAAACGTGAAAATATAGATTTAAAATCAAAGGTTATAGATAAAACTGAATTAGTAGGCGGCTGTTCGGTAACTTTAAAATATAAAATGGAAATAGAAAAGGCAGCTAGCTCTAGCAGTCGTATAATGATTCACGGTAAAGTCGGTAGCGGTAAAGAACTTGCCGCAAGGTTAATTCATAAACAATCTAAAAGGGTTAATAATCCATTCATTATTTTCAGTCCTACCTGTATGACTACAGAAAAAATTAATCAAGAATTATTCGGCGAATCGGAAAAGCAGGAAAATAATAATAAACGCCCTACTATCTTAGAATTCGCCAATAACGGTACTTTATATATAGATGAGGTCAGTAATATTCCTATTCCTATCCAGGTAAAATTATTAAAATTCCTTAAAGATCAAACTATTACAAAACCTTGCGGAAAAAATATTAAAGTTGATATAAAAATTATTACCGGCACTTCTAAAAATATCCAAGATGAAGTTAATAACGGCAAATTCCTAGAAGATCTATATTATCGTCTTAATGTATCCTCTCTAAAAGTACCTTCATTATATGAAAGGAAAGAAGACATACCGCTACTCGTTAAATATTTTGTTAAGCAACTTTCAAAATTTTCAGGTTTAAAAGAGCGTAGCTTTGCAGATAAAACTATTGCAGCTCTTCAATCCTATGAATGGCCAGGCAATATTAGACAATTACGTAACGTTGTTGAATGGACTTTAATTATGAATCCGTTAACTACAGGCAATAATGAAATTATCAAACCTTATATGATACCTTCGGAAATATTAGCCAATAGTGCTAATCTCACAAAACTTGAAGATAGCTTTGATATGTTATCTATGCCGCTTAGAGAAGCTAGGGAAGTTTTTGAACGTCAATATCTATCGGCACAAATGAGTCGTTTTAATAATAATATTTCAAAAACATCCTCATTTGTCGGTATGGAAAGATCGGCTTTGCATCGTAAATTAAAATTATTAAGCTTACATATACCTCCTACAAATAGAATCAATGAAGAAGAATATGAGGAAGCAAATGCTTAAAGTCGTATCGATAATTACTATTTATTTGTTATTAAGCAACTGTTCCGAATCTACTCGTGATGCAAATGGATTACTTACAGATAGCCAAAGCACGGTAATTCAAAATTATATAATATCGCAAAATTCTAAAAACCTTAAAGTGAACCTTAAAGAGAAGTTCGGTTCAAATTTAAAAGGAGTAAAATTAATAGGAGTAAAGCTAATAAATGAAGATTTATCAGGAATAGATTTAACTTCCTGCGAAATATTACGTGCTGATTTTGCAGGTAGTAATTTAGAAAAAGCTATACTTACAAATGCTATAATTCAAGAAAGTAATTTTGCAGATTCGGTAATAAAAAATATTTCCGGATATAATTCCGACTTTCAAGATTCAATTTTTAACAATATAACATTACAAAATACAAATTTCGTTCAATCAAATTTTAGTGATACTGCTTTTAATAAAACTACTATAATAAATGTCAACTTTGAAAATTCTAAATTTAGTCATGTATTATGGAGCAATAATACTATCGACGGTGTTAATTTTCAAAAAGCTAACCTAAAGAATAATAGCTTTAAAAATACTAATATAACAAATTCAATATTTTACGGTACGGACTTAGAAAAAAGTGTAATAAATAATACCAATTTTACTAATAATTATTTTGAATCTAGTGACCTAAGTCAAACTAAATTAACAGCAGTAATAATTAAGGATTCCAACTTCACACAAAGTATTTTTAATGAAGTAAACTTTAATAACGTACAAAGTAATAACTCTTTCTTTTCATACGCTTCCTTTCAAGATTCAACATTACAAAATATTAGCCTTACTAAATGTGATTTACAAAATAGCACAATTAGTAGTTCAGTTTTAAATCATTTTAAAATCGATAATGCTATATTAAATAATATGAGTCTAAACGATAATAAATTTAATAATTTATCAATAAAAAATAGTCATGCTAATTTTGTAAGGATTAATAAAACTAAAGGCTCAAATATTACTTTAGATAATATTAGTTATACTAATATTATTTTTAGCAATAATGATTTTAAACAATTTATAGTGATTCATACTGACTTAAACAGCAGTGAAATAATAAACTCAAATATAACTAACGGGCAATTTAATAATGTAAATTTTTCTAAATCTTTAATACAAAAGGTAAATTTTTCAGATGTTAAAATTACTTTAGGTAATTTTAACCAAGTCGCTCTAATAAATTCTAATCTAACAAATACTACGGTTATTAACTCCGTCCTTTCTAATTCACAAATAAATAATATTAACTACCAAGCATATTCCGGTTTTATTAATACTAACGTTTCTAATAATATTATTTTAAATAGCGATAATTCGAGTAAAATTCCACCAAATAATATAGTAATAAGTTCGGTAAAAGATTTGCAAAAAATAACTAACTTAACAAATATAAATTTAACAAATCTTGACTTAAGTAGTTTAGTATTTAATGGAGTAGATTTTTCAAATAATATCTTTAAAAATACTAATTTAACAAATACGGTAATAAAAAACTCTATTCTAAAAGAAGCTAATTTTTCTTCTGCAATACTTACTAAAACAGATTTCTCAAACTCAATATTAACAGATAGCATATTTAAATCAGCTAAAATTGATCAAGCGGGCTTTAGTAACTCTGACCTAACAAATGCCGATTTTACCGAAGCAACAATTAAAGATACTTCATTTGATAGAGCTAAGACAAGCGGAATGAAAGGGGTGGATAATCTTTAAATACCTTGATCCCTATACGAACATTCAGTATGTCATTCCCGCATGGATCAATTCCACCGCTGTCATTCCACGACTTGATCGCGGAATCCAGTTAAAAATACTAATAATTTTAGTATTTTTTATTGTTTTTGGATACCGTGGTCAAGCCACGGTATGACACCGAATCCATTTTTTGATCCACACGAACAATACCCCGCAGGAATGACATAGAATTTACCTTTGGTTGCTCTTTGAAGATTTTCCTTTATTAGTAGGTGTATTAGAGGGTGTAAATGAATTATTATTTATAAAAGCAGTAGGACTTTGCTTCTTCATTCTATTGATAATTTGTTGTTGTTTAAGATTATTTATCTTTTGTTTTCCGGCTATCCTTATAGATTTAGTAATTTTGGCAGTTTCTACAAATATTTCCTTAGGAGTTTGTAGCTGATCAATTCGCTCATAATGTTTTTTAAGAAACTCTTCTTTTATCTTTGGCTTTACTCCTTTCAAATCAACATATGTTTTATATAACTTCTTTAATTTTATTTTAGATTGTTTTATTTGTTGTTTGGAAGATTTTTGAGGAAGTGATTTAATCGAATTAACAAGACTACTACCTATTTCTTTTATAATATTAACTGCAGACGAAGCTATTTTCTTTATTCCTTCATAAAATTTACCTAACCCACTAGCGATAACATCTAATATTTTAGGCTTATGTTCTTTAGATATAGGGGGTATATCCCTAATAATATCTCTAGCTTCAGTTATATTATTAGCTAAATGAAGTAATGCTTTTTTCTCTTCTAACTCGGTAGATCGATTAGCATATAAACTAGCTATATCTGCCTGAGCATCTATAATATCGGTAATTATTGATTTAGTATCATTAAAAGAAAGATCTATAGGTATCTTTTTTTGCGTTATAGGGCTGTCTTCTCTTAATTTATCTAGCCTATCACGTATTGCTTGGTCTTTTTGATCATTGAGGCTTTTACTTTTTTGTTCTAGTTTAAGCTCAGATTGCATCTGCTCAATTAGATCGTCTACTTCATTACCGGATTTTTTTGTGGGGATATAAGGTCTATCTTGGAGCTTTGCAAACCTTTCTTCTAATTCTTCAAGTGTTGGAGGAGTGCCTTTAAGTTTTGCTAGTCTTTCTTCTAATTCTTGTATTATTTGATCGTCCTGCTTTTTCTTAGACATATATACCTCTATAATAATTCCTAGGTTTTGTGAAGAAAATTAATAAGATTCTTGAGAGGATAGTTGTTCCTATTTCAAAAAAATCTTATGATTTACAGCAAAAAATAGACTAATTTAATTTTCTTTCACAGAGCCTAGTTATTAATAACACCAACTACTAAATAAAGTATTTTTAAATATGAGTTAAGATATAATTACATAAAGATAGTATTGTTGCGTGGATACCAAATCGTCATTGCAAGCGGGCATTATTGCGTGGATCAATTTCACCTATGTCATCCCCCGTGGCTTGACCACGGGATCCAGTTAAAAATACTAAAATTATTAGTATTTTTTATTGTTTTTATAGACCCCATGGTCAAGCCACGAGGTGACACAGTGGGTTTTACCGGTCCACGCAACAATACCTTGCGAGCGACTAAAGGCGTTATTGTATAGCTTGTTTATGTTATTCCCTAACTTCATCAGTAGTATAAGTTTTAAAATCAGGGGCGTTAACTCTTTGTAAAGCAATTCTTCTTGCATTTCCTGTAGATAATATTAAATTGCTTTACTTACGTACTATATTACCCTTTTGATCTGTCTAAGTTTTTTGCTGACCATGCTAAACTATTATTTAGTTCGTCCGGAATACTTAAATTAAGTCTTGCCATCTTTTGACCTATATTTAATTGATAACACATCACGACACATAATACTGAAAAAAGCTATAAATACTTATCCAGCACATCCGACATGATTTTTCTAGCTATTGGAGCGGCGGCTTTACTACCCCCTCCGCCATGATCAACAAAGACGGTGACGGAATAACGAGGATCGTGATAAGGAGCAAAGCCTAAGAACAAGGCATGATTACGTCTTTCCCAAGCTATAGAATCACGGCTTAAATCATCTTTAGCATTTAATTTACCTTGTACTTGGGAAGTACCAGTTTTACCGGCGAGCTGCCTATTTTCGCCTAAAATTCTATTATAATACGCCGTACCTCCCGCAACATTAACGGTATTATACAAGCTTTCTTGTATTATTTTGATATTTTCGGGCTTAATATTGACATTATAAAATTCCGGATCATTTTTTAATATTCTAGGAGTATATAGCTTGCCGTTACTTGCAATAGCCGTAATAAACCTTGCAAGCTGCATTGGTGTCACCCTTAGAAATCCCTGTCCGATTGCTAGATTAAAACTATCCCCTATTGACCAAGGAAGCTTTAATTTTTTCTTTTTCCACTCTTTTGACGGTACAAACCCGCTACTTTCAGGAGCTAAATCAATACCGGTTTTTGAGCCGAGGCCAAATTCTCTTGCAACTTCAAGAATTTTATCTGGACCTACTATTCTTGCTAATTCATACATATAAATATTACAAGAATGCTTTAAAGCAGACATCATATCTACCGTCCCGTGTCCGCTATGATTCCAACATCTAAAGCTATTAGTACCAAGAACAGAGCTACCGTCACAAAAAACGGTTTTATTAGGATTAATGCCTACTTCAAGGGCTGCAAGTACGGTAATTATTTTAAAAACCGAACCTGGGGGATACGAGCTTTGTATTACCTTATTAATTAAAGGCTTATAAGGATCGCTCATTAAACTTTGCCAATAATTTTCCGATAATTTACTGAAATTATTTGATTCAAAACCCGGTGTGGAAGCACAAATTAGTATGTTTCCAGTTCTAGTATCCATAACTATTGCCGAAGAACCTTTAGGATTTAAATATTGCTGTATATTTTCCTGAAGAGACGCATCGATATTTAAATGCATATCTTCGCCTGATTTAGTAGGGGTTCCTACTATTTCTCTTACCTGCTTACCGTAAGCATTTACTTCAATTTTTTTATAACCGAATTCTCCTCGTAACTTGTTATCATAATATTTTTCAATACCGGATTTACCAATATTAAAATCACTTAAACTATGTATATTTAACTCTTGCTTCTCTTGCTCATTTATCTGACCGAGATAACCGATTAAATGAGAAGTAGTGCTTGAAAAAGGATAAAACCTTAAATATCCTATATCAATAAATATCGAAGCCAGTTTATACTTTTGTTCTTCAATCATCGATACTTGCTGCCAATCAAGCTGATCAAGTATTATTAAAGGAGTGTGGCGACTAGATTTTTTAATTTTTTGCTTAATATAATTATATTTTTCCGGAGATAAATTTAAAATATTACTAATTATTTCTAATTCGTCCCTATAATTATTATTAATGCTCCTATCTATTACTAGCTGATAACATGGTTTATTAGTAGCTAAAATATTGCCGTCTAAATCGTAAATTCTTCCTCTACTAGGAGGAAGTACAACAAAATTAATACGATTCTTATCTGATAAAGTCTTATATTCTTCACTTTTAATAAGCTGTAAATAAAACATTCTTATTCCAAGCAGTGATAAAAATCCGAGTTTACCTAATCCGATTATAAAGGCCCTTCGTGAAATTAACTCACCATGTAGTATTTTTTTATTTAGCATACTTTTTAAAGTAATTCATAGGAGAGTCAAGTATAAGACGAATTATATTATAAGAAAATATAGTTGTTAAAAATTGAAAGAAAATTATTAAATATCCGTCTGCTTCTAGCTTCTTGATTGTTACTAGTAAATATTTAAAATTCAATATAAATAAACAATAAACACAAAAAACAACAAAATTTATTAAATAGTTTTTAGCTATAAAAATTTTTGAAGAGAGTTTATATATTATATATGCCGACAAAAAAACTAACGAATTTGTACCGATAGGCATACCGCTTACTTGATCTATCAATAGACCGAGGAAAAATATGCTAAAAATATTTAAGGAATATAACGACATAAAATAATAAATAAATATAATTTCCATCGCTGGAAAAATTCTGCTTTGAATATTTATTTTATAACTCACCAACGGAAATAATATTATAAAAAAACATAATAAAGCAAACAGCAATTTCAATATTATTTGTAAGCTATTTTTATATATTTCCTGTTTTATCTTTAACATAAATAGTTTTTTGTTATGTGTTTTGTTTGTAGTTATTATATGTATCAGTTTTTTCGTCATTGCGAGGAACTTACAAAGTAATTGACGAAGCAATCTCAGGAGTTTGTTATTATTTCATGAGATTGTTGCGTGGACCGGTAAAACCCACTGTGTCACCTAGTTCGCTTGACCACGGGATCCAGTTAAAAATACTAAAATGATTAGTATTTTTTATTGTTTTTATGGACCCCGTGGTCAAGCGAACTAGGTGACACAGTGGGTTTTACCGGTCCACGCAACAATGCCTGCTCGCAATGATGAAATCTATAGTTATTAAGTAATATTTTTAATTTTCCTCTTCACTTTGTTCTATCGGCTCTAAACCATATAAAGATATCATACGTTCAAACACTCTACCGGCAGTAGGGGCAGCCGTCCAGCTCGCCGTTGCAAAGCCAAAGCTTTCTTTAGTGGGCTTTGGTTCATCAAATCTAATAAAAATAACATATTGCGGGTTAGATGCAGGTAGCACTCCTAAAAACGATGAAGCTCTACTATTTTTTAGATATTTCTTTTTACCCTCTGCACCTTGTGAAAGTTTTTCTGCCGTACCGGTCTTACCACCGATAAGATAGCCTTTGACCTCTGCTCTTTTACCGTTACCTTCTTTTACTACCGATCTAAATAATTTCTTCATTTGGGTAGAGGTATTTTCACTAAAAACTTTTGTACCTATTACTTTTTCATCCTTTCTTTTTAATAAAGTAAGATCATATAAAGTACCGCCGTTAACAACCGGTAACATTGCTCTAACAAAATGCAAAGGACTAATCGAAATGCCGTAGCCGTACGACATAGTAACACTAGTTAACTCATTCCATCTTTTCTCGGAAGGAAATAACGGAGTACCTCGTTCAGGTAATTCTATTTGTAACTGATCTAATAAACCTAATTTTTTTAGATATTTTTTAAAATTGCTTTTACCAATTTCAAGCATAATTTGACTTGTACCAATATTTGAAGAATATAGAAAAATCTCAGGTACACTATGCCACCCTTGCCTTGGCGTATAATCCTTAAGCTGGAATCCTCCTACTTTCATATAGCTTATATCATAAGCATCATTCATATTTATTGCACCGGTATCAAAACCGACTGCCATAGTTAATGCCTTAAATACCGAACCCATTTCGTAAATGCCGAGACTTGCTATATTAAACAACTCTTCCGGTTTTGCTAAACTCGGATGATGAGGATCGAAATCAGGCTTATTTACTAATGCTAAAATCTCGCCGTTATTTGGATCAGCAATAATACCTACTGCTCCTATAGCCTTAAATTGCTTTAAAGTTTTATCAATCTCTTCACTTAAAATACTTTGTAATCTGATATCAATAGATAATTGAAGTGGTTCTTTCCGATTCTTTGGTTCGTTTAATTCATAATCGGAATTAGTTAAATATTTATCGTAAGCGAGTTCTAAGCCACTAAGCCCTACCGAATCTCTACCTACATAACCGACAACATGCGACAATAAATTAGAAAATGTATAAATTCGTTTCTGCTCTTCTTCAAATTCAAAACCAAGTAACCCAAGGCTAGTTATCTTTTCTTGCTGACTAGGTAATAAATCTCTTTTTACCCATATAAAGCTTTTATTTGACTTCAGTTCTGCAAGTAATTTAGCCTTATTAATATCAGGTAGAATTTCTGCTAGCTTTTTTACGGAAGTTTCAGGATCAAGTACTATTTGTGGATTAGCAAATAATGATGCTGAGGGTAGGTTAACAGCTAATAAATTATCGTTTCGATCAACTATTTCTTTTCTAAATTGATGATTTTTTTTAAAAGAATTTTGGTTTTTATCGTAAACATTTGTAGCAACGATTATTAACCGGTAAGATAAAGTACAAAAAAGAAAAGAAAAGCCACAAATAACCATTAATAATCGGATTTTTGTATTTTTACTACAAACATTCCAAATTATCAGACTTTTAATTGCAGGTTTCCATTTTTCCAAAATTTGTTTCATATGTTATTTATGGTGTTTTAAGTGGGTAGCGATCCCGTCATGAGAGGAGGCATTGTTGCGTGGATCAATTTCACCTCTGTCATCCCGTGGCTTGACCACGGGATCCAGTTAAAAATACTAAAATTATTAGTATTTTTTATTGTTTTTATAGACCCCGTGGTCAAGCCACGAGGTGACACAGTGGGTTTTACCGGTCCACGCAACAATGTCCGCTTGCAATGACGTTTAAGGCTTCGTCCTACTCGAAACAGTCTGTATATACTTATTATTCGTAATTCTTTTGTAACGCCATTTACTACTCTTTGAAATACTAATATTATGATTAAATTTAATATTTTGATCGATATTTGGCCCTAACGGATCTTTTATCATTTGATAAGATTTAACTGTTTCTAATTTTAAATAAGCTGCCGCAAGTTTTTCCAATCTAGCCGGCAAAAGTAGATAAGTTTGCTCTGCTTTTAAAATATGAATATTATTATTCTCACTATTTATCTGTTTTACAACGCTACTTAATTGATAATCAAGAGTTGAGACTCGCTCCTTTATGCTGAACAAACTACATATTGCTATAATTGTTATCAATAATGTTAAATAGTGAAACTTTCTTATACTCATAATTAATTACTCATATATCGCTTTTGCTGCTCGAAGTTTTGCCGATCTCGCTCTAATATTTAGTCCTACTTCTTTATCTGACGGTGCTAGAGCTTTGTTAGTAATAATCTTAAGCCATTTATCTGGATCAATTGCCATATCGTCTTTAGCATATTTTGACCTTGCTACCGGCTTTTCTGAATTTTCTTTAAAGAAATTCTTAACTATCCTGTCTTCTAAAGAGTGAAAAGACACCACAACTAAACGTCCGTCTTTCTTTAATATATTTTTTACATTTGCTAAAAACCGCTCTAACTCCCCAAGCTCATCGTTTATATAAATCCTAATGGCTTGAAAGGTTTTAGTGGCAGGATCAATTTTGCCTTTTCTAAATCTTATACTACTTCTAACAATCTTGGCTAACCTGTCCGTACTATCAATTCTCGCCGTTTTTCTATATTCTACGATTCTCCTAGCAATTCTTCGTGAAAAGCTCTCATCTCCGTATTTGTAAATTACGTCAGCTAGCTCTTTTTCCTCTGCCGTATTTACAAACTCCTCGGCATTAAGTCCCTGCCCACTCATACGCATATCAAGCGGTCCGTCATGCAAAAACGAAAATCCTCTATCTGCTATATCTAACTGCATTGATGAAACGCCTAAATCCAGCACTATCCCATCAAAAATTTTTTTCTTAAGTTTTGTAAAACTATCCGCAAAATTCGTTTCTATAAACTCAAACCTCTCACCGTAATTTTGCTTAATTTCTTCGGCTCTTTTAATCACGTTCGGATCACGATCCAAAGCTGTGATATAACAGTCACAGCTTTCTAATATTGCTTTGCTATATCCTCCTGCGCCAAACGTACAATCTAAATAAGACTCACCGTCTTTTGGGCTTAAGGCCTCTAACATTTCATTTAGCATTACAGACACATGAGATTGTATCATTAATGAGCATTCTTTAGAGTTAAACGCTTTTCATGAGCAATTTTTTGAGCGGAATTTAAATATTTCTCAAAATTCTGCGGCTGCCAAATCTCAAAAATCACCCCTTTACCTACAAAACATGCTTGCTCTTCGATTCCTGCATGCTTCATTAAAGATTGCGGCAATATAACTCTTCCCTCACCATCAAAGGAAAGCTGCACTGCTTCCCCGAATATCATAGTCTCAAAGGCATCACGCTCCTCGGAATAAGGATCAAGTGTCTCTATCATCTGCCTTAATTTCTCGATATGCGAAATACCGCATGCTTCAATACAATTATTCCTAATCGACGGATAAGCAATCACACCGTTAAATAATTCTTTCCCTAGTACCGCACGGTAATTCGCCGGCACCGACACCCTACTCTTTTTATCAACACCATTTACATACTTAGATAAAAATACATTCATTGGTATAATTTGGGTTAATTTGGGATTTAATGGAAAATTATAGGATATTATAGGAATATAACGTAGTCAAGCGTTTTTAACAGGTAGGAGTTAAATTATTAACTTGTGTCTTTATTGTCATTGCGAACTGGCATTGTTGCATGGATCGGTTCTTCCGTCATTGCGAGGAAATTGCATAGCAATTGACGAAGCAATCTCGTGCCAAAATCCTGAGATTGCCACGCTCCTTTCAGTCTCTCGCAATGACGATATCATTCTTTATTTTACAATGCCCTAATAACTTAACATTTAAAATCCTGACATATATTTTAAACTAAGCTAGTTTAAATCAGTTAAAAAATTAAAGGTTTAAAATGCAAATAGTTAACATTCACAATGCAAAAACTCATTTATCCGAATTAATAAAATTAGCTGCAAACGGCGAAGAAATAATGATATGTAAATCAGGCAAGCCTACCGTCAAACTTATACAATATAATCCTAAGAAACAACGGCGTAAACCCGGCTATTGGGAAGGTAAAGTTGTTGTAAAAGAGGATTTTATGGATTTTTTTTAAGTAATTGTCTCAGATGAAATACCTATTAGATACACATATTTTATTGCAGTGGCTAAATAATGATAAAACCTTGCCGCATAAAATAGCAGAAATTATAGCTAATCCTAATAATTTTTCGTAAGCAGTGTAAATACATGGGAGATTACTATTAAAAAATCTTTAGGAAAACTAGAAGCTCCAAATGACCTAGAAAAAGCCATTGAGGCTAATGAATTTCAAAAATTACCGATTTCTATAGCACATAGCACTTATATTGCAAATTTACCTTTATATCATAAAGACCCGTTTGATAGACTATTGATAGCCCAAGCAATAGTAGAAGGCTTAACCTTATTAACTTGCGATACTTACATATCTAAATATTCTGTACATACAATTAAAGCTTAATATATAAAAATATTGATTTATTAATTTTTATTAATGATTACTCTGTTTTGAACATAAATAAAGGTTAATTATGCCGCAATTTGAATGTATAGCCACGATACTTAGATCACTCGGAAGTTATCAACCAAACTTTCCTTTACCTTATTTGTTTAATATTGGCGACAAACTATTTACTTCCGTACCCTATCATGCATTTATGAAAGATAATACTACTAATACCCTTATAGATTTTGAAGAATGTGAAGACAACGCAAATTATAGAATTCATAACTGGGCAAGAATTTTAATGAGAAAATGTCCGAAAGAAGCTAAACATACTATTAACTCTATAATAAAAGACGGATACAAAATAAGCTTTATATTTAATGATAGTTTTGAAATATTCTCAAATAATACGATTTCTATTTTCGGCGAGCTATACGATGTTATCGGAAATATAATAAAAGATTCAAATATACCGGCTTTTATAGGCTTTAATACTACTGAAGATCGTATTATTAATGCTAACTTTGAAGCTAATTTAAGAAACTTTACTTCATATGCTTTAGGACCAACAATACATACTGCTGCCAGGTTTATGATGTTCGATAAAGAAGATTCAAACATGCCGTCCGGTAATTCTTCAATTACTTCAACATTTTTATCATTCACTAAAGACGGAGTAGTAACAATTTGTTGTGTAATTTTTGCTATATTAGCTATTTTAAAAATACAAGAATATTGTAAAAATAGTAAAAAAACTTTAGACCAAGATAATGATAACACTTATACGCCAATGGAGCTATTAAGTAAAAAAGAAAATAAGTTTATAGAGCATCAAGATAATATATATATATAATCCTGATAAAGATATTTATGAAAAATATAGTACTACCATTTTAGGTGCTGCATCTGAAGTTTAAATTAATTATAGTATATTAAAAAATAATAACCTATAGTGAATGTCATTTAAAAACTTAACCTAATTTATGCTTAAAATACCTATAGATAATGTTATTGTATTCATATATCTAATATCTATTCTACTCATTGGTATATATTACCGAGCTAAACATATTAGTTTTAAGAACTATGCAAATGTCGAAAGTAAAGCGAAAAATAGTAAGCTGTTATTAATAGCTACGATATTTGCAAGCTCTGTCGGAGGAGCTACCACTTTCGGCATTATGGAAAAGGCTTTTTTGGGGCATGAATATTATGCTTACGCTCTTATACTTACAATACCTATAGATATATTAATTGCGATCTATATAGTGCCTTTAATTGCCAAACATTACGGAGCTGAAAGTATCGGCGACATTATGAGTACATATTACGGTAATATCGGTCGTTTTATCGGCGGTGTTAGCTCAGTCATTGTTTCAGTGGGGTTTTTGGCTGCTCAAATAAGCGTAAGCGGCTATATTTTTCAATATATCTTAGAAATAAATTATGTAAATGGGGTAATTTTAAGTTATAGTATAGTACTTATATATACTACAATAGGCGGTTTACAATCTATTGTTTTTACTAATTTACTACAATTTTTGGCAATGATAATCGCTATACCACCATAAC
>NZ_RAQN01000006.1:0-43832 GCF_003664375.1 Candidatus Rickettsia colombianensi | reverse complement strand
TCCGTATAAGTTTGAATATCGTAAGGTAGATTTTGTTGGTCCGCAGGTGGGTAGACAGCTAATAGAAGCAGGGGCTATGGCGATGTTGTTCTCTTTCTTAGCGATTATGGTTTATATTTGGGTGCGTTTTGAGTGGTATTTCGGTCTTGGTATACTTATCGCCTTAGTGCATGACGTAATACTTGCTCTTGGGTTTATGAGTATGACAAAGCTTGATTTTAACTTAAGTACTATTGCTGCAGTGTTAACTATTATAGGTTATTCCGTTAATGATTCGGTAGTAATATATGATAGGATTAGAGAAAATTTACGTAAATATCATAAAAAAAATATCACGGAAATTATAAATTTAAGTATTAATGAGACTTTATCAAGAACTATTTTAACGGTAATTACCACGCTACTTGCCAATTTAGCCCTTATTCTTTTTGGCGGTGAGGCAATCCGTAGTTTTAGCGTACTTGTATTTTTTGGGATAATAGCTGGTACTTATTCCTCGATTTTTATCTCTGCTCCGATACTTACAATGTTTGTTAATAGGAAGTTTAATAAAAAAGTAATAGGAAGGTAATGAATCATCATTGCGAGCAGCCGTAGGCTGCGTGGCAATCTCAGGATTTTGGCACGAGATTGCTTCGTCAAAATTTTCAATTTTTCCTCGCAATGACGTTTTTAAGCCATAACGAGAATAGTTTATGCTAAAAGAAGAAGACAAAATTTTTACTAACCTACATGGGCAGCAAAGCCATGATTTGAAATCTAGCAAGAAGCGAGGCGATTGGGAGAATACTAAAGCTTTGCTTGATAAAGGTAGAGATTTCATCATTGAAGAGGTTAAGAAATCAGGGCTTAGAGGGCGAGGCGGTGCCGGATTTTCTACCGGTATGAAATGGTCGTTTATGCCCAAAAATTCAGAGAAGCCTTGCTATTTAGTAGTAAATGCTGACGAGTCTGAGCCTGGTACGTGTAAGGACCGTGATATATTAAGGTTTGAGCCGCATAAATTAATAGAAGGTTGTTTGCTTGCAAGCTTTGCTATAGGAGCGAATGATTGTTATATCTATATTAGAGGTGAGTTTTATAATGAAGCCTCTAATATTCAGCGTGCCTTAGATGAAGCTTATAAAGAAGGGTTAATAGGAAAGAATGCTTGCGGTTCGAGCTTCGATTGTAATATTTATTTACATCGTGGGGCAGGGGCTTATATTTGCGGTGAAGAAACTGCATTACTTGAAAGTTTAGAAGGCAAAAAAGGTATGCCACGGCTTAAGCCGCCTTTTCCTGCCGGCTTTGGGTTATATGGTTGCCCGACTACTATAAATAATGTTGAGTCTATTGCAGTAGTGCCAACCATTTTAAGACGAGGAGCTAGCTGGTTTGCCGGTATAGGTAAACCTAACAATACGGGAACTAAGATTTTCTGTATATCAGGGAATGTTAACAAGCCTTGTAATGTTGAAGAAGCAATGGGAATCTCGTTAAAAGAATTGATTGAGAAATATGCCGGCGGTGTTCGAGGCGGTTGGGATAACCTTAAAGCCATAATCCCGGGTGGTTCTTCCGTGCCTTTACTTCCTAAGTCATTATGTGAAGTAGATATGGATTTTGATAGTTTAAGAACCGCAGGTTCCGGACTTGGTACAGGCGGTATTATAGTTATGGATAAATCTACCGATATTATTTATGCAATAGCAAGGCTTAGTAAATTTTACATGCATGAATCATGCGGGCAATGTACTCCTTGCCGTGAGGGTACGGGCTGGATGTGGCGAGTTATGATGCGGCTAGTTAAAGGTAATGCCAAAAAATCTGAGATAGACGAACTCCTTAACGTTACGAAAGAAATAGAGGGGCATACTATCTGTGCTTTAGGTGATGCGGCAGCTTGGCCGATTCAAGGGCTGATACGCCATTTTAGAAGCGAGATTGAGGAGAGGATAAAGAGTTATAGCGTGGCTTGACTTTATCATCATTGCGAGCGGGTCTTGTTGCGTGGATACCCAACCGTCATGAGCTACGCAGCCGTAGGTAGGTATTGTTGCGTGGATCAATTTCACCTCTGTCATCCCACGACTTGATCGCGGGATCCAGTTAAAAATACTAAAATTATTAGTATTTTTTATTGTTTTTCTGGACACCGTGGTCAAGCCACGGCATGACACCAAATGCGTTTTTCGATCCACGTAACAATACCACGCAGGAATGACATCGGCAACTCTGCAGTAATAGTCTTCCACGAGAACGACATAGGTAAGAGCCATGTAACAAATATTATTTATAAATAATTAAGAGATTATGCAAACAGATAATACAAAATCAAACACTAATAAAACAGCTAAGCAAGAGTGGGGGTCTTTTGCTTTTGTAATATGCATCGCTTTACTTATTAGAATACTTATTATGGAGCCGTTTACCGTTCCGACCGGTTCTATGAAGGCAACCATACTTGAGAATGACTATATATTTTCTACGAAATATAGTTATGGTTATAGTAATTATTCTTTATCTTTTTTTGATTTTATTCCTCTTTTTAAAGGGCGAATATTTGCTCGTGAACCGGAGCGTGGCGATATTGTAGTTTTTCGTCCGCCTAACAATATGAGTGTTAGATATATAAAACGTTTAATAGGGCTACCCGGTGATAAAATTCAATTGATTGATGATGTAATATATATTAACGATAAAAAAATAGAACGCACGGAAGTTGGAACTTATATAAGCGAAGAGGGAATAAAATATTTGAAGTTTAAAGAAACACTGCCAAACGGTAGAACATATTTTTCTTATAAGCTTGCTCCTATTTTTGGCGTTATATATAATGATAGATACGGTAATACGGATGTTTTTTATGTACCTGAAGGGAAATATTTCTTTTTAGGGGATAATAGAGATCAGTCAAATGATAGTAGAGTAAATCTTGGATTTGTACCGTTTGAAAATTTTATTGCTAAAGCACAATTTATTTGGTTCTCAACAAAAATAACTTGGTGGGATAATGATATAGGAGTTATTAATCTAGTACTAAAGTTAAAGCCATGGATTGAATCTGTTAGGTTAAATCAAATTTTCAGAAATCTTTATAACACGGATGAGTAATGGAATCATTTGAGAAGTTAGAAAAGCTACTTAGCTATAGTTTCAAAAATAAAGAGCTTTTAATAGAAGCGTTGAGTCACCCGTCTTTAAGGCAGCATCACGAGTACAAGGATGATAAAGATTATGAACGATTAGAGTTTCTAGGTGATGCCGTATTAAATTTAGTAATCACGGAAATTTTATTTAAGAATTTTGCAAATTATAATGAGGGAAATTTAGCTAAAATTAGATCATATTTAGTTTGCAGAGAAACAATATGTATGGTTGGGGCTAAGCTTGCTTTAAAAGATTATATAATTATGACTCATGGGGAAGAAGTAGCAGGCGGGCGTGACAATCCTAGTAATATAGAAAATGCTACGGAAGCTTTGATTGCATCTATATATCTTGATAGTAATATTGAAACAACCCATAATATTATCGGGAAATTATGGGAAGAATTTATAAAAGTTCAGAATTTAACGGATTATGACCCAAAAACTGCTTTACAAGAATGGGCTCAAGCTAGTGATCATCACCTACCTATATACCGTCTGATAAAAAGAGAAGGAGCCGCCCATTCATCGACTTTTACGGTTCTTGTAAAAGTAAAAGATTATGAACAAACAGGCACTGGTCACTCGATAAAAGAAGCAGAGAAAAACGCAGCACGAAGTTTATTGCATAGACTTAAAAATGACTAATAGATATCTTTCCAAACCAGCTTATAGAGAGGAATTTAAAGGAGGCACGGAATGCAGCACCGCAGCGTACACACTAGTACGTGAGGATGCGAGTACTGGGTCGACGTCTAAATTACCTCTAGAAGCGAAGTTTGGGAAGATGTCTAATCAGAAAACGGTATCGGTTTGTATAATCGGACGACCAAATAGTGGGAAGTCGACTTTGTTAAACAGAATAATCGGTGAGAAGCTTTCAATTGTTACCCCAAAAGTTCAAACGACTAGGTCAATTATTACCGGTATTATTACCTTAAAAGATACGCAGGTAATTTTATACGATACGCCCGGTATATTTGAGCCGAAAGGAACGCTTGAGAAGGCGATGGTCAGATGTGCGTGGTCTAGTTTGCATAGTGCGGATTTAGTTTTGTTAATTATTGATAGTTTAAAACCGTTTGATGATGTAACGCATAATATTTTAGATAAGCTTCGCTCACTTAATATTGTTCCGATATTTTTATTGAACAAAATAGACATCGAATCAAAATATCTAAATGACATTAAAGCTTTTTTAACGAAAAATCATCCTGATAGCTTACTTTTTCCTATATCTGCTTTATCGGACAAAAATATTGATGGATTACTTGAATATATAACAAGTAAGGCAAAAATTTCTCCTTGGCTTTATGCGGAAGACGACATAACGGATTTACCTATGCATTTTATTGCAGCAGAAATTACAAGAGAGCAGTTATTTTTAAATTTGCAGCAAGAACTCCCTTATAAATTAACCGTACAAACCGAAAAGTGGGAAGAGCTTAAAGACAAATCCGTAAAGATTAATCAAGTTATAGTAGTCTCAAGAGAGAGTTACAAAACTATAATACTCGGTAAAAACGGTTCTAAAATTAAAGAGATAGGAGCAAAATCCCGAATGCAAATGGAGAGGTTTTTTGGATCTCCTGTTCATTTATTTTTGTTCGTTAAGGTGCGTGAGCTGTGGGAAAATAATCAAGAATTTTATCAATATATGAAGATATAAAGCTGTCACCCTGTGGCTTGACCACGGGGTCCAGTATTTTAAAATTATTTTATGGACCCCGTGGTCAAGCCACGGAGTGACACGGTATATGTAATCATGATAGTACTTGGGATTGATCCGGCACTTGGGAGTCTTGGATGGGCAGTAGTTGCAAAAGAGACCGCAAAGTTGAAATATTTAGCTAGCGGTATTATTAAAACAAATAGTAAGAATGAAATTCATCATAGACTTGCTTTTATTAATAGTACATTAGAAAAAGTAATATTAGAATATCAACCAAATATGGCAGCGATTGAAGAAACATTTGTTAATACTAATAGCGTGACTTCTTTAAAACTTGGATATGCTAGAGGGGCGATAATGTCGCTGATCGGTAGATATAATTTAGGCTTACGAGAATTTAAGCCGAATACGGTAAAAAAAACCGTAACAGGATATGGGCATGCAGAGAAAGACCAAATTTTGCATATGATAAAGCTTTTGCTGCCTGGCACTTCCTTAATTACCAATTCCGATGAAGCTGACGCCGTAGCGATTGCCTATACCTGCTTAGTTACAAAAAATTATTAAAATGAATCCAATAATAATATTAGTTGCCCCGCAAATGGGTGAGAATATCGGTGCTACTGCAAGAGCAATAAAGAATTTTGGCTTAAATGAGCTTAGAATCGTAGCTCCAAGAGACGGCTGGCCTAATGAGCAAGCACGTAGTAATGCAGTCGGAGCGGTTAATATTATAGATAATGCAAAAGTTTATGATAGCCTTGAAGATAGCATTAAAGACCTCGAATATTTATATGCTACTACTTGCATTAAAAGGGCTATAAATAAAGATTATGTATTTTCACAACATTTGCCTTTAGATTATCCAAATTCTGCAAAAGTTGGGATAATGTTCGGGCGGGAAAATAATGGACTTAGCAATGAAGAGATTTCACTTGCCAATAAGATTATCACTATTAACACAACTGAATTTAGCTCATTAAATATTGCTCAAGCGGTGATTATAATATGCTATGAGTTATTTCGTAATTCTACGCCCAGAGAGGATATACATAACATTCAAAAATTAGCTACTAAAGAAGAAATAGAGCATTTTTTAGTAAATTTATTCGGCAAACTCGATAAAGCCGGATTCTTCAAGGCTCCCGACAAAAAACCTGCTATGCAACAAAATATCACTAATATATTTACACGTATAAATAGTCTCTCTTCCCCTGAAGTCCAAACGCTGCAAGGTATCATAAAATCGTTAAACCTAAAGATTTAATAATTTCAGCTACTCTTTCTGCTTCATTTAAGGGTTTGTAGCTATATTCTTCTAGAGCAATAACCGACTTATCAAAAATTCTTGCTATCTTCTGTTCTACTAACTGCTTTATAAAAATCTTATGCTTTGAAGAATTAAAGTTTGGTGGGCAGAATATATAAAGAGGTTTACCGCTTGAAGCTGCTTCACTGCACATTGAGATTGAGTCGGCCGTAGAGATTATATATTTTGCTTTGGCGAGCATAGCTATATAAGGATTATAGCCTGCGTCTTCATTCGGGTCATAAATAATTGTGGGAGACGGCATATTATTTTTAATAATTGATTTTACAGTTTGTGGTGTACGTCTACTAAAACTAATGAGGAAAGGTATTTGTTGATTAGTATATATTTTATTTAATAATGAAGAAAATAAAACTGCTTCATCTTCATTGAAATTAAATTTTTTATTATTCCCACCGATTATCACTGCAATAAACTGTTTAAGATTAGGATAATGTTTTTGCAGTTCTAGATTCGCAGCAGCAAACTGATCGGTTATGTTGTTGATGGCTCCATTGATGGGGATGATTGTCATTCCGTGACTTGATCGCGTAATCCAGTCTTCTTTAATTTTTTTTTGGATACCGTGGTCAAGCCACGGTATGACATTTTGGCTATTACTTAAATCATGATAAGGCAGAATAACGGCATCAAATGCATCATAAGGCAAAGAGGGCTGCATTATTTGTATTAACTTGATATCTTTAAATTTCTTTTTTAAATAAAATGCTAGTACTGCCGTTCTTCTTCCGGCGGTAATTATCATATCGGGTAAAGGCTTTGCCATAATATCTTGCAATAGCTCACTTTTTATATGAATAGGATAATATTTTAGTAAAAAGTTCGGTAACTTAGCTAAGCAATTATATTCAAGCTTAATTGCGGTATATTCTTCTGTTAATTTTTCAGCAAGTGCAATAGCCTGATGGGTGTTGCCTGTTCTATCATCTGCCAATACGTGTATTTTCATCGTAAATACTTCTCTAAAGGTAATGTTAATAAGTTTGTTAGAGGCAGTGATTTATCGCAAGCATCGGCTATTTGCGGTGTGATCGGGATTTGAGCGATTAGTGGTATATTATATTTTTGCGATAAATACCCGCCGCTATTATTTTTAAGCATATAGCTCATATTCTCAATTATTCCCAAAATAGGTAAATTTAGTTTTTGATATAAATCTATAGAACGTATTACGTCTATTTCTGATATTTTTTGCGGCGTAGTTACGATTATTACGCCGTCTAAATGATAATTTTCTAGCATACTTAAATGAATATCACCTATCCCCGGCGGCATATCGATAATTAGATAATCTAAATTATCCCATTTTGTTACCGATAATAATTGATAGATAGTTTTGCTCGCCATAGGACCACGCCACATAATTGCCGAGTGGTCTTTAACGAAGAAGCCTATAGACATAATTTCGATGCTTTGAGCAAGTACCGGTATTATTCGTCCATCTTTCGTTTTCGGTACTTCGTTAATGCCGAATATATGCGGAATTGACGGACCGTAAATATCCGCATCTACTATTCCGACTTGGTAATTTTCTAGACTTAACTGCTGAGCAATAAGAGCTGATATTGTAGATTTTCCGACTCCGCCTTTGCCTGACGCTACTAAGATAATTTTTTTTACGTTTTCTATAAAATGTTTTGGTTTTTGAACTTTTTTCTCCATCGGTTTACTTTCGGTGAAAACAATTGTTATTTTATTTACTTCCGAAATCTCGTTAAGTTTATTAATTGCCTTAAGTCTAATTTCCTCGGCTTCTAACTTGTTTTTACCTGATATATCTATGGAGAAACCGATATTATTCCCCTTAATTATAATATCCGATATAACTTCATTTAAAAAAGTACCGTCTTTAAAGGTAATATTCTGAATTTTATCTATAATTTGTCGTTGGTGTAAATTCGCCATAATTAAATTTCCTTTTTAAAGCTGTTTAAGCTCGTCACTTGACGTTATATACTATAATATATATAATCACTTAAATCCTCATTACTTTTTGTAAAACTCTACTTCTAGAGGTAATTTGTACGTCAATCCGGTACTCACATCCTCACGTACTTTTTTGTACGCTGCGGTGCTGCGTTTCGTGTTTCCTTCAAATCCCTCTCTATAAGCGAATTTTACAAGAAGTATTTTAAAATAATATAAAACAACAAAGCAAATGCTTAATAAAAAATATATCTCGATTTTAAAAAAATCCCCATGGAAAGATTTTGATTCTAATAAAGAAGATAACATATTCACAAGACCACGTAAAAATCAATTTAATTTTGATAAATTTCAATTCCAGTTTAATTTCAATGCTAAAACAATAATTTTAGCTGTTGTTGCGATGGTTGCTTTATGGTTTGCTTCGGGTATTTATGAAATAAAAGAAGGTGAAGAAGCAGCAGTAATAAGGTTTGGGCGTTTTGTGCGTAAGGGTTCCCCCGGGCTTAATTATCATTTACCGGCTCCTTTTGAAAAGATAATAGTTGAGAAAGTGAAGCAATCACGCCGGATTGAGATTGGTTATCGTACAAATAGCTCTCTGCGTAGCGGTGGCGATAATACTAAAAATATTGCCGGTGAAAGTATAATGCTTACCGGTGATGAAAATATCGTTGCTTTAAATTGTGACGTAATGTGGCATATTAATAATCTTGAAGATTTTATTTTTAATTTACAAAGACCTGAAGAAACAGTAAAAGCAACAGTAGAAAGTGCCGTTAGGGAAGTAATAGGCAATACTCCTATTTCTTGGGTATTATCCGATCGAAAGCAAGAAATTACTTATAAAATAGAAAAATTAGCCCAGAAGATACTGGATAGTTACAATGCTGGTGTGATGATTGAGAAAGTACAATTATTAAAAGCCGAGCCGCCTGCCGAAGTAATAGACGCTTATAGAGACGTGCAAACTTCAAAAGCAGATAAAGAGAAAGAAATAAATCAAGCTCAAGCCTATAATAATAAGATTTTACCGGAAGCTAGAGGAGCAGCTGCAAAGATTATACAAGAAGCAGAAGGTTATAGAGAAGAAGTTATATCAAAAGCAGAAGGTTATAGCCAAAGATTTAATGCTATTTATAAACAATATGCTACAGGTAGGCAAGTAACTAGAGATAGATTATATTTAGAAGTAGTCGAAGAGATATTAAGCGGTTCCAATAAAACGATTATTAATAATGCACTACTGCCGCACATGGCCATAAAACCGTAGGGTACTATTTCATTCCCGCGAAAGCGGGAATCCACTTTGTCATACCGTGGCTTGACCACGGTATCCAGAAAAAAATTAAAAAAGACTGGATCCCGCGATCAAATCGCGGGATGACATTATAACAGCATAGAATACAAAAAAACAACAAGGAATATTAAATGCAACAAAAGATTTATTATATAATTTTTACAATTGTTTTTGGGCTGATACTGATTTCTAGCTCCTTATTTTCAGTTGACCAACGCCAATCTGCTGTAGTATTCCAGTTTGGTGAGGCAGTTAGAACTATAGAAAATCCAGGGCTAAATATTAAAATCCCGTTTATTCAAAATGTTGAATTTTTTGATAAGCGTCTTTTAGATGTTGAGGTTGAGGCAAAAGAATTAACGGCTGCTGACGGTAAGCGAGTTATTGTTGATGCTTACGCCAAATTCCAAATTAATAATCCCGTAATGTTTTATAAAACGGTACATGATTATCAAGGCGTGAAAATTAGGTTAACGCGTAATCTTGAATCGTCAATGCGTAAGGTGATAGGTAAAATCTCGTTAAGTAGCCTTTTAAGTCAGGAACGTAGTAACGTAATGTTAAATATCTTAAATCAAGTGGACGGAGAAGCTAAAAGCTTTGGTATTGACGTTGTAGATGTTAGAATTTTAAGAGCAGACTTACCGAAAGAAAATAGTGCGGCTATTTATCGTCGTATGCAAACGGCACGTGAAAAGGAAGCAACCCAAATTAGAGCGGAAGGGCAAGAAGAAAGCGTGCGTATTCGTTCAAAAGCAGATAAAGAAAGTAAAATAATACTTGCTAAAGCTTATCGAGATGCACAAATTATTAAAGGTGACGGCGATGAGAAAGCGGCAAAAATATATAATTCTGCTTATTCAGTCGACCCGGAATTTTATAAATTTTATAGATCACTTTTAGTATATAAAAATTCTTTAAAGAAAGAGGATACTAATTTTGTAATTTCACCGGATGCTGAAGTTTTAAAATATCTAAATCTAACTAAGTAGTATACTCGTTTAATTTGAAAAATTGGCTACGTTGTTTTATATTTTTTGATCCTTACGTAGGATTAACTACGCTGCGGTCAAAAAGTATAAACCGCCTTGCTCTTTTCCAAATTAAACTTCGTCTATCTACTTTTTATTTACTTGGAGTATATGGTTAATCTGAAAATAGTTCTTGTTATAATAGTTTTAATATCAAGTAACGTTGTTCTAGCAAAAGAAAATAATAAGTATTTAAAAGTAGCAGATCAAGAAGAGAATGAGTTTACGGAAATAAATTCTGCTCCTTTAAAAGTAAGTGAAGCCACCCGTTATAGCTTTGCCGATATAGTTGAACCATTAATTCCTGCAGTCGTTAATATTTCAACAATAGAATATGTTAATAGTAAATCGGAAAATGCCGAGAAAGATTCTCTGCAAGAAAAAAAAACTTTAGATTTCATTAATGATTTTTTAGAAAAGCTTAATATACCGCTGAATTTAGAAGAGGTAGATCAAACTCCTAAAAGCGTTCCGCTTGGTTCAGGATTTATTATTGAACCTAACGGCTTAATAGTGACAAATTATCATGTAATTGCAAATGTTGAGAAAATTAATATAAAACTTGCAGATAATACCGAATTATCGGCTAAATTAATAGGTAGCGATACTAAAACCGATTTAGCTCTCTTAAAAATAGATAGCGAGGAACCTCTACCTTTTGTTGAGTTTGGAGATTCAAATGATGCAAGAGTAGGAGATTGGGTTATTGCAATCGGTAATCCGTTCGGTAATCTAGGAGGTACGGTGACAAGCGGTATTATATCCTCTAAAGGGCGGGATATCGATATAGATACGGACAATATAGTCGATAATTTTATTCAAACGGATGCTGCAATTAATAACGGTAATTCAGGTGGTCCTATGTTTAATTTGGATCAGAAAGTAATTGGCGTAAATACGGCAATTTTTTCACCGCTCGGTACTAATATAGGGATCGGTTTTGCAATACCGTCAAATACTGCAAAGCCTATAATTGAACGTCTTAAGAAAGATGGAAAAGTAAGTAGAGGACGCCTTGGAGTAACAATACAAGATTTAACCGAGGAAATTTCTGAAGGGCTAGGACTTAAAAATACTAGGGGGGTGTTAGTAGCTAAAGTACAAGAAGACGGTCCAGGTGATAAAGCAGGAATTAAAACAGGTGATATAATAATAGAGTTTGCAGATATACCGGTTAAAAATACTAAAAAATTACGTGTAATTATTGCAGATGCTCCTATTGATCAGGAAGTAAAAGTAAAAATACTTCGCGATAAAAAAGAGCTTGAATTACCTATTAAAATTATTTCGGATAATGAAGAGGTTACCAAAGATTCTACAGAAGAGACCAATAAGGAAGAAATAACAAACAAAGAAGAAAATAATTTATCTATTACTAAAAGTAATATTACTTTTAGTAATTTGACTGAAGAACTAAGACAAAAATATACTATTCCTCAAGATAAAATGGGAATAGTTATAACCAATATTGATGAAGAAGAAAGTCGCTTCAAAATTGGTGATCTGATAACCAATATTAATCAGGAAAGCATAGACGATATAAGTAAGCTAGAAGAATTATATGAAAATGCTAAAAAATCAGATAAGCAAAATATTTTGCTCTTGATTAAAAGGGGCGATACAAGTGTGTTCGTGCCGTTATCGGTGCTGTGATTAAATGTCATACCGTGGCTTGACCACGGTATCCAGTCTTTTTAAATTTTTAACTAGATACCGTGGTCAAGCCACGGTATGACACCTAAATAATTATGAATGAAAAAATAGCAATTTTAAGTGCATATAGTTTTGTTAATATAGAAGAGCCGGTGAATTTAATACCAAAGCTTTTGCTTATCAGTAAAAAAAAATATGTTAGAGGTACTATTTTATTAGCTAATGAAGGTTTTAACAGTTCTTTTTCAGGTTCATATGAAAATGTAAATCTTGTACTTGAAGAACTAATAAAGCTAACCGGCCCCAAAGATGTTAACGTTAAAATAAATTATAGTGATGTTCATCCTTTTCAGAAGCTGAAAGTAAGGCTTAAGAAAGAGATTGTAGCGATGAATGTTGAAGATTTGAATGTTGATTTGTTTAAAGGCGAATATATAGAGCCGAAAGATTGGGATGAATTTATCACAAAACAAGATGTTATAGTAATAGATACTCGTAATGATTATGAAGTAGAGGTCGGTACATTTAAATCAGCAATTAATCCTAATACCAAAACATTTAAACAATTTCCTGCTTGGGTTCAGCAGAATCAAGAATTGCTCAAAGGTAAGAAAATTGCTATGGTTTGTACAGGTGGTATTAGGTGTGAAAAATCCACCAGCTTACTTAAAAGCATAGGTTATGATGAAGTATATCATCTAAAAGGCGGTATATTGCAGTATTTAGAAGATACACAAAACAAGAATAATTTATGGCAAGGTGAATGTTTCGTCTTTGATGATAGGAGAGCAGTAGCAGATGATTTATCACCTGCAGAAGGGCATTGGTTGCAGACTCGTTTAATTTGAAAAATTGGCTACGTTGTTTTATACTTTTTGATCCTCACTTAGGATTAACTATGCTGCAGTCAAAAAGTATAAAACGCCTTGCTCTTTTCCAAATTAAACTTCGTCTGCCTTCATCTAATTTTTTATTATATTAAATAGCTATGACTAAAACCAAACAAGAAATTTATAATAAGCGTCCAACTTCGCCGCATTTAACTATATATAAGCCGCAAATAAGTTCTAATTTGTCGATTTTGCATCGTATGACCGGTGTAGCTCTATTTTTTGCAGTATCGATTTTGGCATGGTGGTGGATCCTTAGTAAATATGACAATAATTATTTACAACTTGCTAATTGCTGCATTATAAAAATATGCTTAGTAGCTGTTAGTTACGCTTGGTTTTATCATTTATGTAACGGCATTAGGCATTTATTTTGGGATATTGGTTACGGTTTTTCTATAAAAGCAGTTAATATCACCGGTTGGTGTGTAGTTGTATGTTCTATATTATTAACTATGTTGTTATGGGTATAAAAATATAAATAATCTTCGGTGTCATGCCGCGACTTGATCACGGTATCCAAAAAATAACTTAATAAAATGAAAGAATATTATGTTTATATACTTTCTAATAAATGTAACGGTACTCTATCATATAGGCGTTACTTCAGATATTATAAAACGTATTTGGCAACATAAGCAGAAGATAAGAAAAGGTTTTACTACAAAATACGATATAGATAAACTAGTTTATTTTGAACAATTTAATGATGTTAATCTTGCAATTGGACGTGAAAAACGTCTAAAGGAAGAGGAAATGGAAGCTAGATTTAATTAACTCTAGTAATCCAAGTTGGCATGATTTATATGAAGATTTTTTAAAATAAATTATGCTTTAGTAGTAATAAGTTTTTTTGGATACCACGATCAAGTCGCGGTATGACAACTTAACGAAAAAAATATGTTTAGAGAAAATTAATGGTATATGATTTTAAAGCAGAAATTGTAAAAGCAAAAAATAGCGGTTCTGCTAAAAGTGGTTCTCATCATTGGTTATTGCAAAGAGCAACGGGGATTATATTAGCTTTATGTTCTATATGGTTAATATATTTTACGTTAACCAACAAAAATAATGACATAAATATTATTATGTGGGAGCTTAAAAAGCCTTTTAACGTAGTAGCATTGTTAATTATGGTGGCTATTTCGTTATATCATGCAATGCTTGGTATGCGTGTAGTGATTGAGGATTATGTAAGTTGTCACAAATTACGTAATACATTGATTATAATAGTGCAATTATTTTGCATTGTGACTATTGCAGCTTTTGTAGTAGCGATGTTTTATAGGGGATAAAAATTGTCACCCCGCGGCTTGACCGCGGTATCCAGAAAACAATTTATAGCATTATTGTGTATTGAATTACTGGACCCCGTGGTCAAGCCGCGGGGTGACAGGGGTAGACAATTCACGTATCAAAATAGTAAAAAATTAATTTAATGACCAAAGCATATAATATCATTCATCATAAATTTGACGTAGTAGTTGTAGGTGCGGGCGGAGCAGGTCTTCGTTCTGCATTCGGTATGGCTAAAGAAGGGCTAAATACCGCCTGTATAACTAAGCTATTTCCAACCCGTAGTCATACTGTGGCTGCTCAGGGCGGAATTAGTGCGGCTCTTGGGAATATGGGCGAAGATGATTGGCGTTGGCATATGTATGATACGGTAAAAGGTTCTGATTGGTTAGGCGATCAGGATGCCATCGAGTATATGTGCAAAAACGCTCCCGATGCGATTTTAGAGCTTGAGCATTGCGGTGTACCTTTTTCAAGAACTGAAGAAGGAAAAATTTATCAGCGTCCTTTTGGCGGTATGACTACGGAGTACGGTAAAGGAAAAGCAGCTCAGCGTACATGTGCTGCGGCAGATCGTACGGGGCATGCCATACTTCATACTTTATATCAACAGTCACTAAAACATAAAGTGCAGTTTTTTGTTGAGTATTTTGCTATTGATTTATTGATGGAAGATGGTGAATGTAGAGGTGTAGTTGCGTGGAATTTAGATGATGGTAGTCTGCATTGTTTTAGAGCTCATGATGTAGTGCTTGCAACGGGCGGATACGGGCGTGCTTATTTTTCGGCGACGTCTGCTCACACTTGTACGGGTGACGGGGGCGGTATGGCGATTAGAGCCGGTCTTCCACTGCAAGATATGGAGTTTGTACAGTTCCATCCGACCGGTATATATTCGGCGGGCTGCCTTATTACCGAGGGAGCAAGAGGTGAAGGGGGATATCTCGTTAATGCAAACGGAGAGCGTTTTATGGAGCGTTACGCTCCTGCTGCAAAGGATTTAGCTTCAAGAGACGTAGTTTCAAGAGCAATGACCATCGAGATTCGTGAAGGGCGAGGAGTCGGCGAGTATAAAGATCATGTATTTTTGCATTTAAATCATTTATCGCCTGAAATTTTACATAGCCGTTTGCCCGGTATCTCTGAGACGGCTAAAATTTTTGCTGGTGTGGATGTCACTAAGGAGCCGATACCGGTACTTCCTACGGTACATTATAATATGGGCGGGATATCGACTAATTACCACGGTCAAGTCATAATCAAAGACGGTACGAATCATAATAGCGTAGTAAAGGGACTCATGGCAATCGGTGAAGCGGCTTGCGTATCGGTACACGGTGCTAATAGGTTAGGGTCAAATTCTTTGCTTGATTTAGTAGTGTTCGGTAGAAGCTCTGCATTAAAAGCGGCAGAGCTTATTAAGCCTGCGAGTCCTCATAGGCCTTTAAAAGAAGAAAGCTTTGAAAAGATTATTAATAGGTTCGATAAAATACGTCACGCTAACGGTAATATTTTAGTTGCAGATTTAAGGCTTAAAATGCAAAGAACTATGCAAAGCCATGCTTCGGTATTTAGAACTCAAGAGGTACTAGATGAAGGAGCAGGAATGATTAGCGAAATAAGAAGCGGCTATAAAGATATAAAAGTTAACGATAAATCTTTGATTTGGAATAGTGATTTAGTCGAAGCATTAGAACTAGATAATCTACTTGATCAAGCTTTGGTTACGGTATATTCAGCAGCTGCAAGAAAAGAAAGCAGAGGAGCTCATGCACGTGAAGATTATCCTGATCGTAATGATGGAGATTGGATGAAACATACTCTTAGCTCTATCGATGAAGCGGGTAAAGTAGTTCTTGATTATAAACCTGTAACATTAACCACTTTAACCGATGAAATCAGTGCAATTCCACCGGCAAAAAGAGTGTATTAATTAATGTTCTTATTCATTCCTGCGAAAGCAGGAATCTAGAACCTTTAATGTCATCCCGCGATTTAATCGCGGGATGACAAGAAAAAATATATTAAAAATGTTTGAGTATTTAACAAAATTCTATCCAAAAATCCTTTTTATTGTAGAGGGAACTTTGGTAACTTTAAAATATAGCGTTATTGCCGTTATATTCGGTTTAGTAATAGGGATGCTGCTCGCTATTTGTAAGGTAAATAAAAATCGTGCTTTAAGGTTTTTTGCAAATTTCTATACTTCTATTTTCAGAGGTACTCCTTTATTAATTCAATTAAGTATTATTTATTTTGCATCGCCGTATATAATAGTGGTTAAATTTAGCGTGTTTACGGCAGGTGCTATTTCTTTTTCTCTCAATTCGGGAGCGTATGTTTCCGAAGTAATCAGGGCGGGGATTAATGCGGTTGATAAAGGGCAGTTTGAAGCGGCTGAAGCTCTTGCTATTCCAAAGTTTTTAATAATGAAAGATATAATCCTGCCGCAAGCAGTTAAAAATATTTTTCCGTCATTAGTAAATGAGCTTGTAAATTTGATTAAAGAATCAGCCATTATTTCTATGCTTGGAGAAATGGATTTAATGCGTAGAGCACAAATTGTATCAATTGAAACATATAATTATTTTTTTCCAATGCTTATTGCTGCGTGCTGTTATTATATTTTAGTGATGTTAATCAGCTTTATAGCAAAAATAATTGAAAAAAAAATGATTGTTAATTAAAACATACTTGCTTTTATGGAAAAAGTAATTATAATTTAAATTTAGTGTAATTTACAAATTCTTATAATTTGTATTTAAAAATAAAGGGTGGAAGTATTTTTCCACCCTTTAATTATCGTATATATAAGTTTTTTTTTGGAGTATTGTTTTTAATGCCGACATATAATCAATTAGTACGTTTTGGGAGAAAGTCAAAAACTCGTAAGACCAAATCTCCTGCCTTAGAATCTAATCCTTTTAAAAGCGGTGTTTGCCTAGTTGTAAAAACCGTTACCCCTAAAAAGCCTAACTCTGCACTTCGTAAGATCGCAACGGTACGTTTAAGTAATAAAAGAACCGTAAATGCATATATTCCTGGTGAAAAGCATAGTGTAAAGGAGCATGATAGGGTATTAGTAAGAGGCGGTCAGGTTCCTGATCTTCCGGGGGTGAAATATCATATCGTACTCGGTGCTTATGATATTGCCGGAGTTAAAGGACGTAAGCAAGGTCGTTCACGTTACGGTGCTCCTCGTAAACAAGTTGCAGTTACAAAAAAATAAATTATTAGTTAGAGAGAAAAAATAAAATGTCACGTCGTCACGCCGCGGAAAAGCGAGTAATTTTACCTGATATGAAATATAACAGTATTTTACTGTCAAGATTTATCAATAATATTATGAAAGAAGGGAAGAAAGCCCTTGCAGAGAAAATTGTTTATTCAGCCTTTAATAAAATTGAAAAGAAGCATAGAGTTGATCCGTATCAAATCTTTAATAATGCTATGCATAACGTGAAGCCGCATTTAGAAGTAACTTCGGTTAGGGTTGGAGGAGCTAATTATCAAGTTCCGACGCATGTTGATGAAAGAAGAGGATATGCTCTTGCTAGCCGTTGGATTATTAATGCTGCGTCAAAACGTTCTGAAAAAATGATGATTGATAAACTTGCCGAAGAGCTGTTTGAAGCTTCTAATAATAGAGGCGTTGCCATTAAGAAGAAAGAAGATACTCATAAAATGGCTGAAGCTAATAAAGCTTTCTCTCATTTTAGCCCTAAAAAAATGAAATAAGGTAGGGTATAATGAGTAAAATAAATAAACTTGAGCATATTCGTAATATCGGTATATGTGCTCACATTGATGCCGGTAAAACCACAACTACCGAACGTATTTTATATTATACCGGTAAATCGCATAAAATAGGTGAAGTTCATGAGGGCGGTGCTACCATGGACTGGATGGAACAAGAGCAAGAACGCGGTATAACTATTACCTCAGCTGCTACTACTTGTAGATGGCAAGATAAAATAATTAATATTATTGATACTCCTGGGCACGTTGACTTTACTATCGAAGTAGAGCGTTCGCTTCGTGTTCTTGACGGTGCGGTTGCAGTATTTGACGGTGTAGCAGGTGTTGAATCGCAGTCAGAAACGGTTTGGAGGCAAGCAGATAAATATAATGTTCCTAGAATGTGTTTTGTCAATAAAATGGACAGAATGGGAGCAGATTTTTATAGATGCGTTGAAATGATCAAAGATCGTTTAGGGGCAAAACCGCTTGTTATTCAGTTGCCTGTAGGGATTGAAGAAAATTTTAAAGGTATAATTGATCTTGTTAAAATGAAAGCAGTGATTTGGAAAGATGAATCACTTGGAGCTGAGTATTTTGAAGAAGATATACCTGCCGATATGAAAGATAAAGTTGAAGAATATCGTGCTAAATTACTTGATATGGTTGTTGAGTTAGATGATCATGTGATGGAAAAATATTTATCAGGTGAAGAAGTAACAGAAGAAGAGATTAAAAGATTAATCAGAAAAGGTACTATTTCAGCAGCATTTTATCCGGTTTTATGCGGTAGTGCTTTTAAAAATAAGGGAGTACAGCCTTTACTTGATGCCGTAGTAGATTTCCTACCTTCGCCTATTGATATAGGTATAGTAAAAGGTATGGAAGTAAGTACCGGTGAAGAAAAAGATTTCCCTATTTCGGTAACTGAGCCTTTTGCAGCTTTAGCATTTAAAATTATGAATGACCCGTTTGTTGGTTCATTAACTTTTATTAGAATATATTCAGGTAAAATTACTTCAGGAACAACTGTTATTAATACCGTAAAGAATAAAAGAGAAAAAATCGGTAGAATGCTATTAATGCATGCTAATAATCGTGAAGACGTAAAAGAAGCATCAGCAGGTGATATAGTAGCTTTAGCAGGTCTTAAAGATACTACCACCGGTGATACATTATCCGATATTGATAAACAAGTAATCTTAGAAAGAATGGAATTTCCGGAGCCGGTAATTGAGCTTGCGGTAGAACCTAAATCAACAGCCGATCAAGAAAAAATGGGCTTAGCACTTTCTCGTTTAGCAGCAGAAGATCCATCATTTAGAGTTTCAACTGATCATGAAACAGGACAAACAGTGATAAAAGGAATGGGAGAACTCCATTTAGAAATTATCATTGATCGTATGAGAAGAGAGTTTAAGGTTGAAGCAAATATCGGAGCTCCTCAAGTAGCATATCGTGAAACTATAACAAAAACTTGCGAAATTGATTATACCCATAAGAAACAATCCGGCGGTGCAGGACAATTTGCTCGTGTAAAAATTATTTTTGAGCCTCTAAAAGAGGTAAAAGATCTAAAAGATGAAGATAAAAATAAAACTTTTGTCTTTGAAAGTAAAATCGTCGGCGGTGCCGTGCCTAAAGAATATATACCAGGTGTTGAAAAAGGTTTAAATAATATTAGAGAAACCGGTGTTATTGCCGGTTATCCTATGATTGATTTTAAAGCGACTTTAGTTGACGGTGCGTTTCATGATGTAGATTCTAGTGTACTTGCGTTTGAAATTGCTGCAAAGGCAGCCTTTAGAGAAGGGATGCCGAAAGGTAATCCTAAATTACTTGAGCCGATTATGAAAGTTGAAGTTATCACTCCTGATGAATATATGGGTGATATTATAGGCGATTTAAATAGTCGTAGAGGGCAAATTCAAAGCATGGATCCAAGAGGGAATGCTCAAGTAGTTACTGCGAATGTTCCTTTAGCGGAAATGTTTGGGTATGTTAATACGCTTAGGTCTTTATCTCAAGGTAGAGCTCAGTTTAGTATGATATTTTCTCATTATGATCAAGTGCCGAGTCAGGTAGCTGATATTATTAAAGCTAAAAAATAATTGATGGATCTAATTAGATATAATTAATGTCATCTCTTGCAAAGGTAGATGTTGTTTTACTGTGACAGCTTATAAATTAGAAGTACCGATTATTATAGTAATTTTTTAATAAATTTATTGATTTTTTATTAAAAATATGATAGGAGTGTAGCTCAATTGGTAGAGCGCCGGTCTCCAAAACCGGAGGTTGCGGGTTCGATGCCTGTCGCTCCTGCCATTATAGGTTTAGAGCTTTTTTGCTATAAAATATAGAATTTTTACAAAATTCGCTTATAGAGAGAAATTTGAAAGATATACTTCACCTCGAATCGCAGCGTACATACTAGTACGTGAGAATTCCAGTGCTGGATCATCGTCTCAATTGCCTTTAGAAGTAGAATTTTGTAAGAAGTCTAATAAATTACCTAACAAAAATATGTTTAAAGAATATAAAATTTATAAGTTTTTTGACCAAGTTAAACAAGAAACTTATAAGGTAGTTTGGCCAACTAGAAAAGAGCTTGTTGCTTCAACATTAGTAGTGGTATTAGCAGTTTTTATTTTTAGCTTAATTTGTTTGGTACTTGATTATAGTATACATAACATAATGCAGCTTTTGCTTAATATCGGCAAATAGTATAAGGAATAAATTGTGACAGAACAGAGTATAGATAATATATTGTATTCTTCTGAAAAAAATGTAAAGCAGTGGTATGTGGTACATACGGCATCAGGAGCAGAGAAACGCATTAAAGAAGATATGCTTAGAAAAATCGCTAAACAGAAAATGACAGATTTTTTTGAAGATATATTAATACCTGTTTTTGGAGTTTCTGAAATTAAACGCGGTAAAAATGTCAAGGTAGAAAAAAAACTAATGCCGAGTTATATCTTGATAAAGATGAATATGACTGATAAATCTTGGCATTTAGTGAAAAATATATCTGGAGTAACCGGCTTTTTAGGAAGCAAAACCACGCCAAAAGCTCTTACAGAAAGTGAAATACAAAATATTTTTAATAATTTGGAAGCAGAAGCTAAAGAAGCAAAGAATTCTAAATTGTATGAAGTTGGTGAAATAGTGACTGTTACAGATGGTCCTTTTGAAACTTTCATGGGTACAGTAGAAGAAATAGATCAAGAAAAAAATAGGTTAAAAGTTTCAGTTTCAATATTTGGTAAAGCAACTCCAATAGAACTAAATTTTAATCAAGTAAAGAAAAATGATTAAAAGTTGGACTAAATACGGTTTATTAATTACTTAAGCTGTATTGTACGAATGTTCAGGATGTCATTGTTGCAGGATAATGAGTCGTCATTGCGAGCAGCAGTAGGCTGCGTGGCAATCTAGAAGAAATAAGAAAAAAATTCTGATTTACAGATTTTTTTTCTTCCTTGCTTTGTCAAAACTTACAGCTTTTCCTCGCAATGATAGGAAAAACGATCCATGCAATTGTTACAAAGTAATATTAATTTAAGAGAAAAATAAGGATATTTATAAATGTCTCAGAAAGCAATAAAAGGTTATATTAACTTGATAATTCCGGTTGCCGGAGCCACTCCTGCTCCTCCTATAGGACCAGCCTTAGGACAAAGAAAAGTTAATATTGCAGCATTTTGTAAAGATTTTAATGATGTTACGCAAGGTATGGAAAAAGGAGTACCTTTGCCGACTGTAATTACTGTTTATGAAGATAGTAGTTTTTCTTTTAAAATAAAAACTCCACCTGCTTCTTACTTTTTAAAGAAGTATGCTAAAATTACTAAAGGTTCTAGTGCTACTAAGAAAGAAGCCGTAGTAGGTAAAGTTACTATGGATGATTGTCGTGAAATTGCAAAGTTAAAAATGCCTGATTTAAATACAAAAAATATTGAAGCAGCAACAAAAATTGTTTGTGGTAGTGCTGCATCTATGGGACTTGAAGTGGTAGGGGATTAATGATTATGTCAAATAAGAAAGATGTTGCCGTAAAAATTAGCGGCGGTAAAAAAATAAGAGAAGCTAGAGAAAAAGTAAAATCAGATACTTTATATAATTTAACAAATGCAGTTGAACGATTAAAATCAGCATCATATGTTAAATTTGACCCAACCTTAGAAATAATTATAAAGCTTGGAATTGATCCTAGGCATTCCGATCAAATGGTACGCGGTGTAGTTAATTTACCTGCCGGTACAGGTAAAACTGTAAGAGTTGCCGTTATTTGTAAAGAAGAAAGAGAAGAAGAAGCTAAAAGTGCTGGAGCAGATTTAGTAGGTTCAACAAGTATCATTGATGAAATTAAATCAGGGAAAATTAATTTCGATGTATGTATAGCTACTCCCGATATGATGGCAGCTATAGGTTCAGTTGCAAGAATTTTAGGACCAAAAGGTTTAATGCCTAACCCTAAACTTGGTACCGTAACTTTAGATATTAAAAATGCTATTAAAAATGCTAAAAGCGGTCAGGTAGAATATAGAGCAGAGAAAGCAGGTATAATCCATGCAGGGCTTGGAAAATTATCTTTCTCAGACCAAGATTTATTAAAAAATTTAAATGCATTGATTGAGGCAGTAATTAAAGCAAAACCTGCCGGATTAAAAGGAAGTTATTTAAAAGCAATGTATTTATCTTCTACTATGGGAGCATCGGTACAAATAGATTTAACTAGTATAGTATAGTTTTTATAGCCGTTTAACGGTAGTATAGTAATAATAAAAAAATTTTTTTATTTTAAGCATTTGTATCAGTTTAAATATATTAAACTGTATTATAAAAGGAGAATTAAAAGGTGTTAAGATCAGAAAAATCGGTAGCAGTAGAGGATATTGTAAATATTTATAAAGAATCGCCCTCTGTAATTATTACTCATTATCACGGGTTAACCGTTAGTCAAGTGAGTTCGCTTAGAGAATCACTTAAATCTAAAGAAGCAGGTTTTAAAGTAGTTAAAAATACTTTAGCAAAAATAGCTGCAAATCAAACAGGGCTTGATAGTATTGCTAATTTATTTGCGGGTCCTACTGCTATTGTTTATTCTAAAGAACCGGTTGAGATGGTAAAATTAGTAGTTAATTTTGCTAAGGCTAATGATAATCTTAAGATTATTGGTGGAATAGTCAATAATTACGTGTTAGATGAAAATTCAATAAAAGAACTTTCTAAGCTACCTTCACTTAATGAGCTTAGAGGTAAAATTGTTGGGTTATTACAAGCACCGGCTACTAAGTTTGTAGGTGTTTTACAAGCTCCGTCTTCGAGTATGGCGAAAGTAATACAAGCACATGCTAGTAAAAATTAACTTAAAGGTTACTGCATCAGATATTTTAATTGATAATTAAAGAGCTTTTATAGTGAAAATTAATAAGATTTTTGTCGAAATAATTGTTATTATTTTAAAAAAAATCTTATAATTTGTAGCAAAAAAGAATTTAATTAACTTTAAAATACCTGATGTAGTAATCTCTCAATATAAAAACAAGTAAAAAGGAAAAAATTATGGCAGATTTAGCTAAAATTGAAGAACAATTATCATCATTAACATTAATGCAAGCAGCTGAGCTTGTGAAAATGCTAGAAGAAAAATGGGGTGTATCTGCAGTAGCACCTGTAGTTGTAGCAGCTGCTGGCACTGCAGCTCCTGCGGCTGAGGCAGCTGCTGAAAAAACTGAGTTTGAAGTAATTTTAACAGCTGCTGGTGACAAGAAAGTTGAAGTAATTAAAGTTGTGAAAGATATCACGGGTCTTGGTTTAATTGAAGCTAAGAAATTAGTTGATGAAGCTCCAAAGCCGATTAAAAGCAATGTAAAAAAAGCAGAAGCTGAAGAAATCAAAGGTAAGTTAGAAGCTGCTGGAGCAAAAGTTGAATTAAAATAATTATTTCTGCACTAGGTTCTGTAAAGAAAAGTTAAATTATTCGTATTTTTAGATATTTTCAAGTAAAAATTAATAAGATTCTTGCTGGAACAGTTATTTCTATTCCGAAAAAATCTTATTATTTTCAATAAAAAACAACTAAATATAGATTAATTTTTCTTTACAGGACCTAATGTTTTTTGCATTACAGATGAAATATTTTATAGCTTTAAATTCTTAAAATCTAAAAAGCCTTATTTTAGTAATTAAATTTGAATAAGGCTTTTTTGTTTAAAAATTATTTTAAAGCTAATTTAAGTTATTTTTTTGAAATAGGATAAAGCTATTACATTAAAAATCTTATTAATTAAAATATTTTGTTAACGTACCATACGTCTAGAAATTTAAATTATTGAAATTTTCTAGGTTCTGTGAACATTTATAATTGATTTTTAGTGAAAATTAATAAGATTTTTGAAGAAATGCTCTTATTTAAAAAAAAATCTTATAATTTTTTGTAACAAACAAATAACCAGAATCAAATCTTTTTAGAAATGTTCGCAGAGCCTACACAAGATCTAAATAAGAAGCTTACTAGGTTTTTTTAATTTAAGTTCTATGTAAAAAAATTTAAAACAATATATTTTAGTTTTTTACTGCAAATTATAAGCATTTTATCGAAATAGGTATCTATTCCAGTAAAAACTTTATTGTTTAAAATATAAATAATTTAAATTTTATATACAGAACCTAGGTTCTATGCACTTTTGATTAAATGATTATAATTAGGAGATATTTTTAAGCGAAAATTAATAAGATTTTTGGAAGTATAGTTGTTACTATTTCAAAGAAATCTTATAATTTATAGCTAAAAAGAGCTATAATTATGATTATTCTATTATAGTGCATAGAACCTAATCACTTCAATACGGGCAGTAATTTTATCAGTCAGGAGATTATATGGTTTCATTAAGGGATAATATAGAAGCACAACCCTTGTCACATAATAGAAGAATAAGAAAAAATTTCGGTCACATAAATTTAGTAGCAGATATACCGAATTTGATTGAAATTCAAAAAAATTCATATGAAAAAAACTTTCTACAGTTAAATATTAAAGATTCTGAAAGAAAAAACAAAGGTTTACAATCTATATTAAACTCAATTTTTCCTATTTCAGATTCCTCCAATATTGCTAATTTAGAATTTGTAAAATATGAATTCGATACTCCAAAATATGATGTAGAAGAGTGTAGTCAAAGAAGTTTAAGTTATGCTGCTCCTCTTAAAGTGACTTTAAGATTAAGTATTTGGGATATAGATGAGGATACCGGTACTAGAGAAATTAAAGGGATTAAAGAGCAAGAAGTATATATGGGTGATATCCCATTAATGACTAAAAACGGTACTTTTATTATCAACGGTACGGAAAGAGTAGTTGTATCACAAATGCATCGCTCACCTGGCGTGTTCTTTTATCATGATGAAGGAAAAGTTCACTCTTCTGGCAAGCTTTTATATTCTGCTCGTGTTATTCCATATAGAGGGTCTTGGCTTGATTTAGAATTTGACGCTAAGGATGTTATTTATTTCAGGATTGATAGAAAAAGAAAGCTTTATGCTACTACTTTGCTTAGAGCTATAGGTATGAGTACTGAAGAAATTATAAAATTTTATTATAATTCAGTAACTTATAAGTTTGTTAAAAATAAAGGTTGGGTGGTTAAATTTATACCTCAGCATATTACTGCTCATCGTTTAACAAGTGATTTAGTAGATGCAGATACCGGAAATGTTCTACTGAAAGCAGGACAAAAAATTACCCCACGTTTGGCTAAAAAATATTTTGGGGAAGGGCTTAATAATATTTTAGTAGCTCATGAAACTTTAATCGGCAAATATCTATCCGAAGATTTAAGAGATCCTGCAAGCGATGAAGTATTAGCAAAAATCGGTGAAATGATTACTGCTGATATGTTAAATGTTATTAATGATCTTAAAATTAAAAATGTTAACGTATTAGTAATCAATCCTCAATCCGGTGGTCCATATATAAGGAACACCTTATTTGCTGATAAAAATCAGGATCGCGAGGCAGCATTATGTGACATTTTCAGAGTTTTAAGACCGGGCGAACCTGCTAATATCGAATCGGCTGAGAGCCTGTTTTATAATTTATTCTTTGATGCGGAAAGATATGATCTTTCAGAAGTCGGGCGAATAAAAATGAATTCTAGGTTAGAGCTGAATATTTCTGAAGAAGTTACGGTTTTAACAATTGATGATATTAAAAATATCATAAAAGTTTTAGTAGAGCTTAAAGACGGTAAAGGTATCATAGACGATATTGATCATTTAGGTAATAGAAGGGTTAGATCGGTAGGTGAATTGATAGAAAATCAATTTAGAATAGGTTTAATCCGAATGGAAAAATCTGTAATTGAAAGGATGTCGGCAGGTGATGTTGATACCGTAATGCCTCATGATTTAGTAAATTCTAAAATTTTAGTTTCAGTAGTAAAAGAATTTTTTAGTACCTCCCAATTATCCCAATTTATGGATCAAACAAATCCATTATCGGAAATAACTCATAAAAGAAGGCTGTCGGCACTCGGACCTGGAGGTCTTAGTCGAGATCGAGCAGGTTTTGAGGTGCGTGACGTACATCCGACTCATTACGGTCGTATTTGTCCTATTGAAACACCTGAAGGTCAGAATATAGGGTTAATTAACTCTATGGCTACTTATGCTAGAATAAATAAACACGGTTTTATAGAGAGTCCGTATAGAAGAGTTAAAGATGGGCATGTAACCGATGAAGTGGTATATCTTTCTGCTATTGAAGAAGGTAAATACAAAATCGGACAAGCAAATTCTAAAGTTGATAAAGATGGAAAGCTGCAAGGAGAGTTTATTAATTGCCGAGTTGAAGGCGGTAATTTTGTAATGGTAGAACCGCATGAGGTAGATTTCATTGATGTGACTCCTATGCAGGTAGTATCGGTTGCGACTTCTCTTATACCTTTCTTAGAAAACGATGATGCTAACCGTGCTTTGATGGGTTCAAACATGCAAAGACAAGCCGTTCCTTTAATTAAAACGGATGCACCTTTTGTAGGTACCGGAGTTGAAGGGGTAGTAGCTAAAGATTCCGGAGCGTCAGTGCTTGCATTACATGACGGTATTGTTGAGCAGGTAGATTCAAATAGGATCGTGATTAGAACTCTAGAACAAAAAGTTGACGGTTCTCCTTCGGTTGATATTTATAATTTATTAAAATTCCAAAAATCCAATCATAATACTTGTATAAATCAAAAGCCTTTAGTTAAGGTCGGTCATTACGTTAAGAAAAACGATATTATAGCTGACGGTCCTAGTACGGATAACGGTGAAATTGCTTTAGGTAGAAACGTGCTTGTGGCTTTCTTACCTTGGAACGGTTATAATTTTGAAGATTCAATTTTAATATCCGAACGTATAGTAAAAGAGGATGTATTTACATCTATTCATATTGAAGAGTTTGAAGTAATAGCTAGAGATACACGCCTTGGTCCTGAAGAAATTACCCGTGATATACCGAATGTAAGTGAAGAAGCATTACGTCATCTTGATGAGGTCGGAATAATTTATGTAGGTGCAGAAGTAAAAGCCGGTGATATTTTAGTCGGAAAAGTAACACCGAAAAGTGAATCGCCTATTACTTCTGAAGAGAAGCTACTACGTGCTATTTTCGGGGAAAAAGCTTTTGACGTAAAAGATTCATCGCTGCATGTACCTTCCGGAGTGAGCGGAACTGTAGTAGAAGTAAGGGTATTTTCTCGTAGAGGTGTAGAAAAAGACCAGCGAGCTATTGCTATTGAAAAACAACAAATTGAAAAATTAGCAAAAGACAGAGACGACGAATTAGAAATTATTGAGCATTTTGTGTTTAGTTGGCTTGAAAAGCTTTTAGTAGGGCAGGTGATTATTAACGGTCCTAAGCAAGTAAAAGCAGGACAAACAATTACTAGTGAAATGCTAAAAGGTTTATCTAAAGGGCAATTTTGGCAGCTTACCGTGGAAGATGCAAATGTAATGAATGAAATAGAGCAGATAAAGACTCATTATGATGAGAAAAAAGATGCCCTCGATAAAAGACTCTCTACTAAAGTAGAGAAATTGCAAAGCGGTGATGATTTACCTCAGGGAGCTTTAAAAGTAGTAAAAGTATTTATTGCAACTAAGCATAAATTACAGCCCGGGGATAAGATGGCAGGAAGACACGGAAATAAAGGTGTTATTTCACGTATTGTACCTGAAGAAGATATGCCGTTTTTAGAAAATGGAACTGTAATAGATATCGTTCTTAACCCTTTAGGTCTTCCGTCACGTATGAATATAGGACAGATTTTAGAAACGCATCTTGGGTGGGCATCAATAAATTTAGCAAAAAAAATATCCGAATTAGTCAAGGAATATAAAAATAAGCATATAGGTATTGAGCAGATTAAGAAATTCTTACTTGAGCTATATGGAGAGAATATTAATTATATACTTGAAAGATCGGAAGAAGAGATTATCTCTTTCTGTAATAAAGTAAGTAAAGGCGTACATTTTGCAACTCCTGTATTTGACGGAGCAAAAGTTCAGGACGTTAAAGATATGCTAAGACTTGCCGGTCAAGATCCTTCAGGACAAGTGAAATTAATTGACGGTAGAACCGGTGAATATTTTGACCGTCTAGTAACCGTCGGACAGAAATATTTGCTGAAATTGCATCATTTAGTCGATAATAAAATTCACTCCCGTTCTATAGGACCTTATAGCTTAGTAACGCAGCAACCGCTTGGAGGTAAGTCTCATTTTGGCGGACAGCGTTTCGGGGAAATGGAATGTTGGGCATTACAAGCTTACGGTGCAGCTTATACGTTACAGGAAATGTTAACGGTTAAGTCGGATGACGTAAACGGTAGGATCAAAACTTATGATTCTATAGTACGCGGTGAAAATAATTTTGAATCAGGCATTCCTGAATCATTTCATGTTATGATAAAAGAATTTAGATCTTTATGTCTTAACGTAAAGCTTGAAGTAACTTAGAGTTAAGTGTATACTCGGTGAATTTCAAAAATTGGCTACGTCGTCTAGCAAGTTCGCAGGTGGCAACGTATTAAGTATACGCTCCGCTCCTCGCCTTGCAGACTCCTTGCTCTTTTTGAAATTGACCTTCGTATACCTACTCTTCATTTGCTCGAGTTATATTGTCTTGCATAGTATTAGCTTTGTTGCATGGATCAAAAAACCTATTCGATGTCATCCCCGCGAAAGCGGGGATTCAGAAAAATAACTTCAAATATTGGTATAAAAGTTATTTATTTAAAAAATAAGCCTGTAAAAACAAGTTTTTTATAGGTTTTACTGAATTCTCGCTTTCGTGGGAATGACATTAAACGATCCATGCAACAACGCTGCGACTAAGAGGAGTATGGCAATGACGAAAAATATGAGCCATGCAATAAGAACTTTAATAAAGAAGTATACGAGTAATTTTTAAGGAAAAGTATTTATGAGCGTAGTAAATTTTTACGGACAATTAAGTAATACTCAACAATTTGATCAGATAAGGATTAATATAGCAAGTCCCGATCAAGTACGTTCGTGGTCTTTCGGTGAAGTAACAAAGCCTGAAACAATTAATTATCGAACTTTTAAACCTGAGAAAGACGGTTTATTTTGTGCAAGAATTTTTGGTCCGGTAAAAGATTACGAATGTCTCTGCGGTAAATATAAGCGGATGAAAAACCGTGGTATTACATGTGAAAAATGCGGCGTTGAAGTTACGGTTTCTAGAGTAAGACGTGAAAGAATGGGACATATAGAGCTTGCGGCTCCCGTTGCTCATATTTGGTTTTTAAAGTCATTGCCTTCAAGAATTAGTACGCTTCTTGATATGACAATGCGAGATGTAGAGAAGATTCTTTATTTTGAAAATTATGTAGTAGTTGACCCAGGGTTATCGATTTTACAAAAAGGCGAACTCTTAACAGAGGAAGAATTACAGAAAGCAAAAGATAAGTACGGTGAAGATGCATTTACTGCCTCTATAGGTGCAGAAGTAATACAACAAATGCTTAAAGAGCTTGATTTTTCAAAGTTAAAGCAAGAATTATACGAGGAATTACAAACCACTTCCTCAGAAGTCAAAAAGAAAAAATTAGTAAAGCGTTTAAAATTAGTAGAGGATTTTTTAGAGTCGGAAAACAAGCCGGAATGGATGATTATGGATGTTTTGCCGGTTATTCCTCCTGAAATTAGACCGCTTGTTATGCTTGACGGCGGAAGATTTGCTACTTCGGACTTAAATGAACTTTATAGAAGAGTAATTAATAGAAATAATCGTTTAAAGAAATTAATAAAGTCAAAAGCTCCTGATATAATAGTCAGAAATGAAAAAAGAATGTTACAAGAAGCGGTGGATGCGTTATTTGATAACGGTCGTCGCGGTAGAGCAGCGAAAAATGCTAATAAGCGTCCATTTAAGTCATTAAGTGATATGCTTAAAGGTAAGCAGGGGCGTTTCCGTCAGAACTTGCTCGGTAAGAGGGTTGACTATTCAGGACGTTCGGTTATCGTGGTAGGACCTGAGCTTAAACTTCACCAATGCGGTTTACCTAAAAAAATGGCTCTGGAGTTATTTAAGCCGTTTATTTATTCTAAGCTTGAGTTGTACGGCATCGCTACAACTATTAAAGCTGCTAAAAGAATGGTGGAAGCTGAAAAACCTGAAGTTTGGGACGTGCTTGAAGAGGTAATTAGAGAGCATCCGGTTTTACTTAATAGGGCTCCGACGTTACATAGGCTTGGTATTCAAGCATTTGAACCGCTATTAATTGAAGGTAAAGCAATCCAGCTTCATCCGCTTGTTTGTGCTGCGTTCAATGCAGATTTTGACGGTGATCAGATGGCGGTACATATCCCATTATCGATTGAAGCACAGCTTGAAGCTAGGGTATTTATGATGTCTACAAATAATATCTTAAGCCCCGCAAACGGTCGTCCTATTATTGTACCGGATAAAGATATAGTGCTTGGTTTATATTATCTAACCCTTGCATTTGATAATGAAGTAGGCGAAGGGATGATGTTCTCAGATTTAGCTGAGATGGAACATGCTTTATATAATAAATTTATAACTATTCATACAAAGATAAAATATCGCAGAAATCAGTTAAATGCCGAAGGTAAAATGGGCCCTGTTATCATTGATACTACTTACGGTAGGTTAATGGTCGGTGAGTTATTGCCTTCTAATCCTAATATAGAATTCAAGTTTATTAATAAACAACTAACTAAAAAAGACATATCATTAGTTATAGATTTAGTGTATCGTCACTGCGGTCAAAAAGCTACGGTAATTTTTGCCGATCAGCTAATGAAACTAGGTTTTAAATATGCTTGTTCTTCAGGTATTTCTTTTGGAATGGACGATATGGTAGTACCGGAATCTAAGAGTACTCATATCAATGAAACTCAGCTTGAAATAAAAGAATTTGAACAACAATATTCAAACGGTTTAATTACTTACGGAGAGAAATATAACAAAGTAGTTGATGCGTGGTCAAGATGTACCGATAGAGTAGCAAACGACATGATGAAAGAGATTGCTACGCCGCCGATTAATGATGATCCAAATCATCAGAAAATAAATGCTATATATATGATGGCTATTTCCGGAGCAAGAGGTTCTTTCCAGCAAATTAAGCAGCTAGGCGGTATGCGAGGTTTAATGACCAAATCAAACGGTCAAATTATACAAACTCCTATTATCTCTAACTTTAAGGAAGGATTAACTGAATTTGAGTGTTTTAATTCTGCTAACGGAATGCGTAAAGGGCAAATAGATACGGCTTTAAAAACGGCAAGCTCAGGTTACTTAACAAGAAAATTAGTAGATGTTGCACAAGATTGTATTATTACTGAAAAAGATTGTGGAACTGATAAAGGAATTGAAGTTAAGAGTGTTATTGAAGGCGGGGAAGTTATAGTACCTTTAGATGAAAAGATTTTAGGTCGTACTGCTGCTATCGATATATTTCATCCGGTAACTAATGATCTAATTCTCAATAAAGGCGAGCTTATTAATGAAACAAAGTTAGAGCAGATTGAGTCGGCTGGACTCGACAGAATTATGATAAAATCCGTATTAACCTGTGAAAGTACTACCGGTATATGTAGCATATGTTACGGTAGGGACCTTGCTACCGGTACATTAGTATCGGAGGGTGAAGCAATCGGGGTTATTGCTGCTCAATCTATCGGTGAACCGGGTACGCAGCTTACAATGAGAACTTTCCATATCGGAGGAGCGGCAACAAAAGGTGCTGAGGTTTCTTCCGTAGAAGCTTCCTATGACGCAAAAGTGAAAATTATAAGCCGTAACGTTGTTATTAATTCCGAAGAACGCAAAATTGTTATGAGCCGAAATTGTGAATTATTATTGCTTGATAATAACGGTAATGAAAAGGCTCGTCATAAAATTCCATACGGTGCTAGATTACTTGTTGATGACGGTGATATGGTTATTAAAACGCAAAAACTAGCGGAGTGGGATCCTTATACTATACCGATTATCACAGAGAAGTCAGGTAAAGTTTTATTCAAAGATATGGTTGAGGGTATTTCTATTCGTGACGTAACTGACGAAGCTACCGGAATACCGAGCAAAGTTATTATTGAATCAAAGCAATATTCACGCGGTGCAGAATTACGTCCGCGTATACAGCTTTTAGATGCTAAAGGTGAAGTTATAACCTTATCAAACGGTTTAGAAGCTAGATATTACTTGCCGGTTGGAGCAGTTTTAAGCGTAGAAGACGGAGTACAAATATCGGTAGGTGATATCATTGCACGTATACCGAAAGAATCAACCACTACTAAAGATATTACCGGTGGTTTACCGAGAGTTGCCGAGCTTGTAGAAGCAAGACGTCCTAAAGATCACGCAGTTATTGCCGAGGTTGACGGTAGAGTAGAATTCGGTAAAGACTATAAATCTAAGAGACGTATTATTATACATCCGATTGATGAAACAATGTCTATTGAGTATATGGTACCAAAAGGCAAGCATGTTGTAGTTAACGAAGGTGACTTTGTTAAAAAAGGCGATTTATTGATTGACGGTAATCCAGTACTTCAAGATATTTTAAAAGTAATGGGCGTAGAGGTTCTTGCAAATTATATTGTTAAGGAGGTTCAAGCCGTTTATCGTCTACAAGGTGTAAAGATTGATGATAAGCACATAGAAGTTATTATCCGTCAGATGTTACAAAAAGTAGAGGTTACGGATTCAGGCGGAACTACGTTATTAGTAGGTGAAAAAATAGATAGACATGAATTCGATGAGATAAATGAAAAAGCTATTAAAAACGGTTTAAAACCTGCTGAAGCACAATTAATATTACAAGGTATTACTAAAGCTTCTCTACAAACTAGATCGTTTATCTCTGCGGCGTCATTCCAAGAGACTACTAGAGTTTTAACTGAAGCAGCTATTGCCGGTAAAGTAGATAAGTTACGAGGATTAAAAGAAAACGTGATAGTTGGACGATTAGTACCTGCCGGAACCGGTTACTTTATGGATAAAATGCGTAAAGCAGCTGTAAAGCTTGACGAAGAGAATGCATAAATATACTTATATAGAATTTGATCTTTGTAAGGTATTGTTGTGTGGATACCGATGTCATTCCTGCGGAAGCAGGAATCTAAAAAAAATAGTCTTAATATTGACAAAAAAAGCCTATAAAAAACTTGGTTTTTATAGGCTTTTTTTTTTACTTCCCGCTTGCAGGAATGACGCTTTAATAACAAGCGATCGGTGCTATTAAATGCTCGTAGTTTTGACCTAAATAAGATACTGGTTGTTCAAAGATATACGTATCATTGTGATCATAATTATAATTACCGTATAATTGTAATCTTGCTAAAGAATCTTCATATTGGAAGTTTTCAAGTATTTCTTGATTTTTAGATATCTGAATTTCTGCTAAACAATGTTCAACATAAGTTTTTAGTGCTTCTTGAATTCCATCATATAAAGCTTTTAACATGAGTAAGTTTACTAATGGGTTAATACCATTATTTGCATTAGTAGTAATCGTAGCTTCTTCGTGTTTTTGATCAATAGATAATTTACAAATTAAAGGCTCTTCATTACTTACTTCTACTTTCTCTATTTCAAGATTTTCTGATTCAGCATTGATTTTTTTCTTCAAAATTTATCTCTGGGAAAAGTGCTTTCACATCCGTTATTTCAAGTTTTCCTCCTTTTTTACCTACTTCATAAGCTTTAGAAACAATTTGTTTATAAATAACGTCAATTAATTCTCGTTTTGTTTGTATTTCATCAAAATAGTTAATTCCTCCTTCATTCCAAAACTTTACTATTTTAGAAAAAGCAGGAATATATCTACCAGTCTTTGCTAAAAATTTTTGTATAAATGTAGGTTTAGTAAGAGAGGTTAATGTAGGATTTTTTCATATTTTTTAAATACATACTCGACAATTTTAGGTATATTTTGATCTGTTTCTATTTCGTTAGGTAAGCCGTGTAATATTTTTTGGCTATTGCTTGATCCATCTTTTTATACAAAATATTAACCTCGACCCATGTCCATGCTGGATTAGCCGTAAAACAAAGCTTTGTTACATGTATACTTCTGCTTAATTAAATGAGAAGTGATGTCTGTACTGGCATATTATTACTTAAATTTAACTAATTCGTCAACAAAATATAAAAAACGTTAACATTTGTCAAATGCTATTTAATGAGATTTTGTTTTAAATCAATTATAATACTTGCAAAGTTTTATCAAGATAAATAGAATTATCCAAAGTCAAAAGTAATATAAGGAATAAGTATGCTTAACATAAACTTTGTGAATGAAGAATCATCTACTAATCAAGGTCTAGTAGTTTTTATTGATGAGCGGTTAAAGCTTGATAGTAATTTAATAGGACTTGATCAACAACATCACGGATTAATTTCTAAAACTATTCAGAATAAACTGCAATTTACCGGTAAATATGGACAGATCAAGGTTATTCCGTCTGTCATTAAATCAGGCGAGGTTAGATATTTGATAATAGCAGGTCTTGGGAATGAAGAAAAATTAACTGAAGCAAAAATTGAAGAGTTAGGCGGCAAAATTTTACAGCATGTAACCGGTTGTAAAATTTCTACTATCGGCTTAAAACTTACAAATAGAATTAGCAGGTTTACATCTCAAACATTTGCATCTTTAGTTGCTAGTGGTGCGTTTCTTGCTTCTTACAGATTTAATAAATATAGAACTACCTTAAAAGAAGCAGAGAAGTTCGTAGTAGAGTCAATTGAAATTTTTACCGATAATAGCACTGAAGCGGCAAAATTATTTGAAGTCAAAAAATTAATTGCTGAGGCAGTATTTTTTACAAGAGATATAAGTAATGAACCGTCAAATATTAAAACTCCGCAAGTCTATGCCAAAAGAATAGTTGATATACTTGAACCGCTAGGAGTAGATGTTGATGTTATCGGTGAACGTGAGATGAAAAATCTTGGTATGGGAGCATTGCTTGGTGTGGGGCAAGGTTCACAAAACGAGTCAAAGTTAGTAGTTATGGAATATAAAGGCGGCAGTAAAGATGCTCCGACTATTGCTTTGGTTGGTAAAGGAGTGATTTTTGATACAGGCGGTATTTCATTAAAACCGTCAAGTAATATGCATTTAATGAGATACGATATGGGAGGTTCTGCAGCAGTTGTGGGTGCCATGATTGCGGTTGCCGGTCAAAAATTACCTGTAAATATAGTCGGTGTTGTAGGGCTTGTCGAAAATATGCCGTCCGGTAATGCACAGCGTCCAGGGGATGTAGTAACTACTATGTCAGGGCAAACTGCCGAAGTTTTAAATACCGATGCAGAAGGGCGTTTAGTACTTGCTGATGCTGTTTGGTATGCACAAGAAAAATTTAAGCCTAAATGCGTGATTGACATTGCAACTCTAACAGGAGCAATAACCGTAGCACTTGGTAATACATATGCTGGTTGTTTTTCCAATAATGATGAGTTAGCTGATAAGTTAATAAAAGTAGGGGAAGAAGTTAATGAAAAACTTTGGAGAATGCCGCTTCATGATGAGTACGATGCAATGATTAACTCCGACATAGCCGATATGGCAAATATCGGGAACGTACCGGGAGCTGCCGGAAGCTGCACGGCTGCACATTTCATTAAACGTTTCATTAAAGATGGAGTAGATTGGGCTCATTTAGATATAGCAGGCGTTGCAAATAGTAATAAAGCTTCAGCACTTGGTCCGAAAGGGGCAGTTGGGTATGGTGTTAGATTACTTGAAAAATGTATCAAAGAATATACTCGATGAACTTCAAAAATTGGCTACGTCGTTTTACAAGTACTGCGGTACTCACGTATTAAGTATACGCTCCGTTCCTCGTCTTGTGAACCGATTACTCTTTTTGAAGTTGATCTTTGTATATTACACATATTACTCGTAGTATACCTACTATTCGTTTATTCTGAATATAATTATGAACACAATAAATAAACCTTATATATTTGTTATAGGTAATGAGAAAGGCGGAGCAGGTAAAACTACCTGTTCTATGCATCTAATAATCGCTCTGCTTTATCAAAATTATTCGGTAGTAAGTATAGATACCGATTCACGTCAAAGTTCGTTAACGAATTATTTAAAAAATCGAGATTTATATAATAAACAAAATCCTGATAAACCTGTATTAGTACCGAAACATTTTCATATATCGGAAAGTGAAGTAGAAGAGCAAGCAAAGAGTTTTGAGCAGATACTCAAAAATAATCAGGATGTCGATTGTATAGTGATTGATACCCCAGGCAGTCATACTCCTTTATCAAGGGTTGCTCATTCTTACGCCGATACAATTATTACACCGATTAATGATAGCTTTCTAGATTTAGACGTAATAGCAAAAGTCGATAGCAAGGATGAAATTATTAGCCCATCAATATATAGTCAAATGATTTGGGAGCAGAAAATGGAACGTGCTAGTCGTGATAGAATTAGTATAGATTGGGTAATACTTCGTAATCGTTTAAGTAATCTTGATGCATTAAATAAAAGACGCGTAGGAAATGTATTAGCTAAACTTGCTAAAAGAATTAACTTTAAACTCGCAGAAGGATTTAGTGAACGTGTAATATATAGGGAGTTATTTTTACAAGGTCTAACATTACTTGATCTAAAAACTGCAAAATATGATAGAGCATTTAATAGCTCACACGTGCTTGCACGTCAAGAATTACGAAATTTTTTAGACTTTCTAGGTATTAAGGCTGCGTTCAAAGGTTAATTTCTATTAAAGTTTTTCTTTTATAAAGTTAAAATATATATATATAATGTAAAATTAATATGTTTTAACTTTATAAGAGAAACAAATGCCAAATATTGCTGAAAATATTTCAAAACTACCGGAAGAACAAAAAATTGTTTATAGAAAACTTAAGTCACATTTTACAAAAGAAGAGCTAGAACAAGATGAGCTTAAATCAAGAATGAATAGGATACGTAGTAATTTGTCTAAGCAAGACCAAGAAAAACTACAAGCAAGTAATAATTCTATAGATGAGATAGCAAAAGATGTATTATCGTTAGTTAAAGGAATAATAAATCTAGTCGAAAATGTTGCAGAGATAATTAAAAATCCTAAGAAAGCAATATATGAATGGATTAAAGGTGAGTTAAATCAAGTAAAACCTCAACAACAAAATTATCAGCAGCGCCCATCAAAGCCAAAAGCTGCTGTAATATCAAGATAAGACTTTGGCAAGATAAGTTTTTAGTTTTTATTTGCGAAAATTTGCGATTTTATGTATATAATATAGGGGAAATCGTATAATAAAAAAATAAAAATGCATAAATACAGAACTCATAATTGTAACGAATTACAAATATCCGATGTAGAAAAAGAAGTTAAGCTATCCGGTTGGGTACATAGAAGAAGAGATCACGGGAATCTAGTTTTTATAGATTTACGTGATCATTACGGTATAACTCAAATCGTGTTTACCGATCAAAACCCTCAGCTTATGGAGGATGCAAGTCGTTTGCGTTATGAGTCGGTAATTACGGTAAGGGGTACAGTTGTAGCAAGATCAGAGGACACGATTAATAATACGCTTCCGACAGGTCATGTTGAAGTGCTAGCTGTGGAATTTAGTGTTGAGTCAGCTGCGGACACTCTACCTTTTGTTATTAATACTGAAAAAGACGCTCCTGAAGAGTCTAGGCTTAAACATCGCTTTTTAGATCTGAGACGTGAGAAATTACATAATAATATAATACTCCGCTCACACATTATTTCTCATATTCGTCATTTGATGACGGCAAGCGGTTTTACCGAATTTCAAACTCCGATTTTAACAGCAAGCTCACCTGAGGGGGCTAGGGATTTTTTAGTACCGAGTAGAATGCATCCGGGTAAGTTTTATGCATTACCGCAAGCACCTCAGCAATTCAAGCAGTTATTGATGGTATCAGGCTTTGATCGTTATTTCCAAATTGCTCCTTGTTTTCGGGATGAAGATGCAAGAGCCGATAGATCACCCGGCGAGTTTTATCAGCTAGATGTAGAAATGTCGTTTGTTACACAGGAAGACGTATTTAGTACTATTGAGCCTGTGATGTATGATTTATTCACTAAATTCACTGATAAGAAAGTATCAGAGACTCCTTTCGTTTGTATTCCATATAATGAATCTATGCTAAAATACGGCTCTGATAAGCCTGATTTGCGTAACCCTATTATAATTGCCGATGTAACTGAGATATTTAGAGATTCCGATTTTACAATCTTTAGAGAGAATATTAAAAAAGGTAGCATAGTTCGTGCAATTCCTGTACCTAAGGCAGCTGCACTGCCTCGTAGTTTCTTCGATAAAATGATAGAGTTTGCGATATCAGAAGGAGCAGGTGGACTTGGCTATATTCAGTTTAGTGAAACCGGTGAAGCAAAAGGACCGGTAGTAAAATTCTTAAGCCCGCAGCAATTAGAGAGTCTAAAAGCTACAGCTAATATTAGTAACGGTGATGCTGTATTTTTCGCTAGCGATAAGAAAGAGAAAGCTGCTAAACTTGCTGGTAAGGTTAGAATAAGACTTGGTGAAGAGCTTGATTTACTTGAAAAAGATTGTTTTAAATTCTGCTGGATTACCGATTTTCCATTCTATGAGTTAAATGAAGAAACAGGAAAAATTGATTTTAGCCATAATCCGTTTTCTATGCCGCAGGGCGGAATAGATGCTTTAGAGCAAGCTAAAACCATTGAAGAGTTATTAGAACTTACCGCATACCAATATGATATTATTTGTAACGGTATTGAACTTTCCAGCGGTGCTATTAGAAACCATAAGCCGGAAATTATGTATAAAGCATTTTCCATAGCAGGTTATAGTGAAGAGGAAGTTGATAAGAGATTTGGAGGGATGATTAGAGCATTTAAGTTTGGAGCTCCACCACATGGTGGAATAGCACCCGGTATTGACCGAATCGTTATGCTGCTTGCGGAAGCAACAAATATAAGGGAAATAATTGCGTTTCCTTTAAACCAGCAGGCTGAAGATTTGCTAATGAACGCCCCAAGCTATGTAGAGGATAAAGCTCTAAAAGAGCTAAGCATTATGCTCTCACCGTCTGCTAGAAAAAATGTAGAAAAAGAATAAGAATGTATAGTTGTTGTATGTTATTATGTCATACCGCAACTTGGCCTATAGTATGTCATTTCTAGTTAAAAGCGGAAAGCCAGTAACTATTAATCTCATCCTGCGACTTGATCGCAGGATCTAGTCTTTTTTAAATTTTTTTCTAGATACCGTGGTCAAGCCACGGTATGACAGCGAAAAGTACTGGCTTTCCGCTTTTAGCTAGAAATGACATTAGGACTATGCAACGACTCTGTGACTGCTCGCAATGACGTTTAAGGTATACACTCAACAGTGCTTACTTTGTTGATGTCTTTCCTTCCTAGCTTGTAATTTAGAGAATGCGATTCCTTTTACCGTTTCTACTCTTTTTGTTTGGAGTCCTTCTTGCTGTTGTAGTACATTACCAATTTTTATACTTTCCGCTATAAGTTTTTCTGTATTATGAATTTTATTTAAATTCTCAGGAGAAATTTGTTTCATAAAATAATTTGAGATACTAGGTAAACCTATCTTTTCACAAAAACTTCCTACCTTGTAATATATAATATCTTTAGCAGTTAACTTGAAAGATTTAGCATTTAATAAGTTGGTTGTGTTTTCGATATTATCCTGATATTTTAAATTTTTCTTTATACCCTCAATATCTTGCTCGGTAAGATAAGTTGCTTTTTTTAGCGCTTTCATTATATTGTCGTAGAATTTTGCTACTGCTTTATCGGTTACGTTTTTAGTTGTTGCCTGCTTTGTAAAATCAACAATTAGTGATGCCAATTTTTCGCCTGTAGATTTGTCTTGTATACGCATTGATTTTGCAGGATCAGAAATTAGTACTTCTACTTTACCTGTCTTAATAACATCAACTTCTTTTTCTTTCCATTTTCCGTCCAAATCTTTGCTCCATTGTTGTTCCTTGATTATTTCTTTTTTCAAGCCTATAGAAATTTTAATTTGGTAATTATTTTCATACGCCCACTCTTTAGCATCTTTACCTTCAATTGTAATGTTATTATCTATTGCATAGAGTACCGGGTCTTTTACAGGTGAATTAGCGAAAGCCTCTAACCAACCACCATTGTTAAATTCAGGTAAAACATTACTGAATTTTGTTACTATCTCAGCTCCTTTGGCCACTTCTTGCATATTAACAAGATTTTCTTTTATACTGTCTTTATAGTGTTTTCTCAAATCATCAAAATTTTTAATATTAGTGGATAACGCAATATTTTTTGGATTAAACCCAGCTTTTTTTAATTCATCAATTTTTTGATCAACTATTGCTTCCATCTGTTTCTCATCAAATTGACTTATCATTTGATTTAACGATTCGCTATATTTATCTATACTAAATGAGAAATTACCTGCGTTAATAGCAGCACTGTAGCCAACACCAGGATGTGCAAACATTTTAGCTGTTGATTGAATCATACTGCCAAAATTCTTGTGAAATGCTAAAAAAGAGCGACCATGATCAATTTTGGTTATTGTTTTACCATCCTGCACCATTAAATTACCAGCATGATAATCTACTTCCCCCAGCATATGACAAGCAGCTATGGCTTTTTCAAATCCTTCCAACTTTTTTAAATTTTGATCATTAGCTCTGACTCTAGTTTGACCTGATAAACCGGAAAATTCTGTTAGTGTTACAGCATTATCAAAAAATTTAGAACGTACATAAAGTGAATCAGGGTGTTTTTCATCCGCTGTTACCAGCCCTTCTTTTGGTGCGCGATCATGTAATAAAAATTGATACATGGTAGAGCCTATTAATTCTTGTACTCCGTCTCTTCGGTCAGCAATAGCCTGTTTTTGTGCCTTATTATCTTGTATTTTTTGGCATGCAGCATGAGTTTTATAAAAATGTTTTAAAATAAAAGTATTACCGGCGTTATCTTTAGCAACATAACCGGCCGAGACTCCTGCTGCCTTTTTTCCTTTCCCCTCAAACTCAGCTTGCTGTGCCACCCTCTTATCACGTAGCATAGCATCAATTGCTTTTTTAGGGTCATTAGGATTTCTTATTCCTTCAAGTTGTCTGTAATCTGCGTTATATCGGCTATCATCTAATCCAACCTGTTGTTCAATTGCCTCTGCCATAACTAAATGCTGTAAAAGAGGTGCATCGATTATTTCCCTTAATTCCTTGTTTTTATCTCCTGGAAACGAGTTTTTTATTATTGTTGTAACTTTAGCTAAATCCTTAGTGTTTAAATCGGCTAGGGCCATATAGCTAATATATAGGCTTTCAGCAGTAGAAGATTGGTCATTAGAAAGGTCAATAACAGATTCAGCAATGCCTTCGCAGGCTCTAGATATTTTGGCATTCAATTCTGTATCGTTAGTTTTCAGGGCTTTAAAAAGTTGCTCTTGTAATAATAACGCCTGTTGAGTTTTCTCTTTATACATAAAAATAACCTAACTAATAGTGAAAAAGTGTTGTTGCGTGGGTCAAAATCCTCATCATTGTGAGAAAACCGTGCAGCAATTGACGAAGCAATCCAGTAAACATTCTGATTTACAGAATTTTTTTATTATTTTTTCTGGATTGCTGAGTTCATTACGACCGCTTGCAATGACGATTCGGTATCCATGCAACAATGCCACGTGGGAATGACATTGAATAAGTTTTCCAAGCCGTGCAACAAGGCCCCCGCTTTTTTGCGGGGATTATGACATCGAGGTCTTTTTAAAAACTATTCAGTACTATAGATTTGATCGTGATATAACAATGAAAAAACGAAGCAATGAAATAAAATCATGACTTTGCAAGAATGATACCAATTAATCTCTTCTATTGCCTAAAAATCTCATTAAATATAGGAAAAGATTTATAAAATCTAAATATAAAGTAAAGGCTGCCATAATAGAAAGCTTTTGTCCTACTTCATCGTTTCCTGCCGTGTAATACATAGACTTAATCTTTTGAGTATCCCAAGCAATTAATCCCATAAATATTACTATTCCAATAAGAGAAGTAGCAAAAGAAAGAGCCGAGCTTTTTAGAAACAAGTTGACTAATGAAGCAATGATAAGACCTATAAGACCCATTGCAAAAAATGAACCCATAGATGTTAAATCTCTACTTGTACTATAACCGTATAAACTCATTGCTCCAAAAACGGAAGAGCAAATAAAGAAAGTACGAGCTATTGATGCACCGGTATAAATAAAAGCTAAATATGCAAGCGACATACCGGTTAAACCGGCATAAATCCAAAATAATATTTGTGCCGTTTGCAGGTTCATTCGTCCGAAGCCCATAAAGAAATATAAAGCAATACCGAGCGGAGCAAACATTATAATAGTACCGAAACCTGTTTGAAACATTAAATTATAAATAGGCTCAACTGATATAGTCGTTACGGCTGCTACACCAGTTAGTAAAAGTGCTAAAGCCATATAATTATATACTTTAAGCATGTATTTTCTTAAGCCTTCATCAAAAGTTTTATTTTTTGAGGCGGCAGTTAAAGTTTTTGTATAATCGATCATAAGTAACCTTAGGATTATGTTATTTACATAAAATATAGTCGTTTAGAGGCTATCTGTAAAGATATTTTAAAGCTAATTAAATTCTTTTTTGCTGCAAATTATAAGATTTTTTGAAATATAAGTAACTATTCCAGCAAAAATCTTATTAATTTTCGCTATAAAAGTTCTTTAATTATCATTTAAAATATCTCTGCAGATAGCCTCTTAAAGGTATTTTTTCAAGCTATTTCAAGCTATATTAATTATATTTTATAAATATCTTGCATTGAATATAAAGCAGAAGGTTTATCTTGTAGCCAAATAGCGGCTTTAATTGCACCAATAGAAAAAGAATTTTTATTCAGAGCTTCATGTTTTAAGGTGATTATTTCATCGTCACCTAGGAAAGATATTTCATGTATACCGTGAACATTTCCACCACGAAGTGAGGAAATACCTATTTCTTTTTCGCTTCTTAGTCTATTACCACGATTAAATGTTATATTTAATCCTTTTTTGCTTGCAATTGTTTCAGCAAGCATAACAGCAGTTCCTGAGGGTGAATCTTTTTTATTACGGTGATGCGTTTCTAGAATTTCAACATCGTAATCATCTAGTATTTTTGTTACTTCTTTAGCTAGATAGCTAAGCAAACTAGCTCCTATACTCATATTTGCAGAATATAAAACAGGTAAAGTTTGAGCTGCTTTTTCTAAAAACTTAAAATGTTGAGGTTGGAGGCCTGTGG
>NZ_RAQN01000005.1:0-45184 GCF_003664375.1 Candidatus Rickettsia colombianensi | reverse complement strand
TCTGAAATAAATTTACCCATATATTTTATGTAAGGGCCGAATTTACCGTATCCTATCATAATTTCCTCGCCACTATCTTTATGCACGCCGATTTTAAGCGGTAAGCTTAGAAGCTTTAATGCTATATCAAGTGTAATATCGTTTTGGTTCAGGCTAGCAGGCACGGGGCTACGTTTCGGCTTTACTTTGCCTTCTTGTTCGCCAAGTTGAATATAAGGTCCGTAAGGTCCTTTTTTCAGATATATTTCTACTCCGTCTTTATCCGTACCTAAAACTTTATTCTCATTAGGAATAGTGGAAGGCTCGCCTTCATTCTCGTTATTATCGTTACCGCTAACAATAGATTTTCTAAAAGTACATTCAGGGTAATTACTACATGCTAAAAATGCCCCGAACTTACCAAGCTTTAAGCTAAGCTCGCCTGTTTTACATGATGGACAAACTTTAGATTCTTTATTCTCACCGAACAAGTGATAATCAAGGGCTTTCTGTACATAGCTAATAATCTCGGTTATTTTCCGCTCGTTTACTGATTCAATATTATGGTTAAAACCGCTCCAAAAATTACTTAAGGCAGCTTTCCATTCAAGCTTGCCGGTTGCTATTTCATCTAATTCATTTTCAAGTCCTGCAGTAAAATCATATTCAACGTATTTTTTGAAAAAACCGACTAAAAATACTGTTACTAAACGTCCAAGCTCTTCAGGTATAAATCGTTTTTTCTCAAGAGAAACATATTTTCGATCTTGTAAAACCGATAAAATACTAGCATAGGTCGAAGGACGACCAATCCCAAGCTCTTCAAGTTTTTTCACTAAACTTGCTTCCGAATATCTTGGAGGCGGCTCGGTAAAATGCTGATTCGGAATAACTTCTTTAGTTTTAAGTGGTTCTTGTTCTTTTAAAGGCGGCAGCATTTTATTTTCTTCTTCAGCCTCATCGTCCACACTTTCACGATAAACCTTATAAAACCCGTCAAAAGCTATAGTCGATCCGTTTGCTTTTGCCAAATATTCTTTATTTTCCGAAGCTAAATTTGCAACTACAAAATCCATTATAACATTTTCCATTTGGCAGGCTATAGTTCTTTTCCAAATTAGTTCATAAAGCTTATAATAATCCTTTGCTAGCTTTTCTTTTAAGCTATCTGGAGTATAAGTAATATTCGTCGGTCTTATCGCCTCATGAGCTTCTTGAGCATTTTTTATTTTGGATTTATAAATTCTAGGGCTAGTCGGTAAATATTTATCGCCGTAACTTTTATCGATTAACTTGCGTATATCTGCTATTGCATCATTTGATAATGTAACGCCGTCGGTTCTCATATAGGTAATAAGCCCTATGGTTTCTTTACCTATGTCAACGCCCTCATAAAGTTTTTGTGCTATTTGCATAGTCTTTTTAGCACTAAAACCTAGTTTTCTTGCTGCTTCTTGTTGTAGTGATGAAGTAATAAAAGGAGGTTGAGGCTGACGTTTTTGTTGTTTCTTTTCTATCTTATCAACATGAAAATTTTGAGATTTTAATTTTTCGGTTAAATCTTTGGCATCTTTTTCGTTAATAATTGAGAATTTTTCTAGTTTCTGATCGTTTACGTGAGTCAATTTAGCAGTAAATAGTTCATTATTACTATTTTGCATTTTAAGGCTAATATCCCAATATTCTTCTGACTGAAAACGTTCTATTTCATCTTCTCGCTCACATATTAATCGCAGAGCCACGGACTGCACACGTCCCGCCGATTTACATCCCGGTAACTTACGCCATAAAAGAGGTGAAAGGGTAAAGCCGACTAAATAGTCTAAAGCTCTTCTTGCTTGCTGGGCATTTACTAAGTTAGTGTCAAGTTTTCTAGGGTTCTCAACGGCATGAATAATTGTTTTTTTAGTGATTTCATTAAAGGCTACCCTTTTGAAAAAATCATCGGATTTAACCTTATTTTTTTCTTTTATTACCTCTGTAATATGCCATGAGATAGATTCACCCTCACGATCAGGATCGGTTGCAAGATATACTGCATCAGCTTTTTTAGCATCTTTAACTATGGCATCTACATATTTACCGGCTTTATCGGAAATATCATATTTCATTGCAAAATTTTCATCAGGTAACACCGAGCCTTTTTTAGAAGGTAAATCTCTAATATGACCAAATGATGCAATGACCTTAAACTCATCACCTAAATATTTATTTATCGTTTTTGCCTTTGCCGGCGATTCTACTATTAATAATTTCATCTACTTATTATAAACTAATGATATTTTATTACCGGTGTGACGCATTACTTTTCCGGCGAGTTCTAATTCTAACTTTTATTACCGTATATTATGATAGGAAGCGGTAATTCTATTTCTTTTTGTAAATATTCAAAATCTATAGGTACTGCCGATAATAGTTCAATATAGCAGTACGCTCCTTTTGTGACGGTTCTTTGACATATCTCGTATTTACTGTTCCTAGCTCAATAAAATCCTTAAATAACCCATCATCTTTTTTGATAAATTTTTCATATTGCGGTAAATTAGCTACAATATCCTCCGCTGATTCCACTAAATATGCTCCCTCTCTAATCAATTTATTTGTACCTTGACATCTTGGATCTCAAGGAAAGCCGGGAACAGCAAATATTTCCCTATTTTGTTCAAGTACAAATTTTGCAGTTATTAATGAACCGGATTTTAAGCTTGCTTCTACTACCACTACTCCTAAGGCTAGTTATCCTATTACGCTGTGGAAAATATTTTCCAAGCGGCGTAGAGCCGATAGGTAACTCAGCTAATATTAAACCTTCTTCTGCTAAATTTTCAAATAGTTTTTTGTTTTCCGGTGGATATATATGATCAATACCTCCGGCAATGACTCCGATGGTTCGAGAAACTGCTGCTTGATGTACGCTGCTATCTATTCCTCGTGCTAACCCTGAAACGGTTATATAACTTTCTTTTACTATAATCATTTGCAATTTTATGAGCAAAGCTTCTTCCGTTTGCAGAAGCGTTTCTTGCACCTACTATTGCAACGCATTTATTATGATTTAATAACTCTATATTACCTTTATAGCTTAATATTGGCGGTGGATCATAAATTTCAAGTAACAATTTTGAATATTCCGGAGATTTATATGTGATGATCTTAGCATTATCTTTTTCGAGAAGTTCTAACTCTTTTTCAGCATCGCTTTTACTAAAAATTTTAATTGGTTTTGACTTTCCACCTCGCAATGAAAAATCCGGAGCGTTATCTATGGCAGTTGCTGCATCACCGAATAATTTAATTAAACTAAAGAAAGTTTTAGGACCGATATTTTCACTCCTAATAAGATGTAAAATATTAATTGTTTCAATATCATAAGATATTTTAGGAGCAGAAAATAATTCTTTCAACATTATTTAGAGTTATTTGATATGAGTTAGTATCATCCCGCAACTTGATCGCAGGATCTCAGGACACAGCCTGTGATACAAGATCCCGTGGTCAAGCCACGGGATGACATAAATAAGAGCAACTACAGCTTCTCAGCATGTGAGCTTAAATAATGTGCTATACCCTCATGTGATGGGGTAATTGCTTCCTCGCCTTTATGCCAGCCGGCAGGACAAACTTCGCCGTGTTTTTGATGATGATGAGTTAAAGCATCGATTACTTTTAATGTATAATTAATATCACGACCGATAGGTAAGTCGTTAACTAGCATGTGACGTACTATGAAATCCTTATCAATTAAAAAAGCTCCACGCAAAGCAACACCGTCTTCATTAAGTACGTTATATTTTGAAGAAATATCCTTTTTTATATCGGAAACCATTGGGAATTGTACTTGTCCAAGTCCGCCTTTATTATGCGGAGTATTTTTCCAAGCTAAATGGCTAAAATGAGAATCAACGCTAACAGCTACTACTTTAGTACGTCTTTCGGTAAATTCACCAAGCTTATTGTGAAATGCTATAATTTCCGATGGACAAACAAAAGTAAAATCTAGGGGATAAAAAAATAATACTATATTATCCCCCGCAGCATAATCGCTAAGTTTAAACTTATCGTCTATATTATTATTAGGCATAATAGCTTTAGCTGTAAAATCCGGAGCAGTTTTGCCGACAAATACTGACATATTCATAACCTTTTATTAATTAATAATGATATGATATATAAAACTAATTATTATTACAATAATAAATCTTTATAAATTGCTACTGATCTATTTTCTTTTCCGAAGAAGCTTTTAATTGGTTAAATATAGTTAACGCTCCGGTTACAAAACTACTCGGTTCTGAAAGGTTTGCGGGTAAAATTACAGTGTTGGTATCTTTAGCCAAATTACCGAATGCACTAATATACTGCTCAGCTACTTTAAGAGCTACCGCCTCACTTCCTCCCGTTTTTTGTACGGCAGCTGCGACAATCTCAATACTATTTGCTGTAGCGGTAGCGACTAAGCCTATTGCTTCAGCTTCACCTTTTGCTCTGTTAACTTGATCCATATAAGAAGCTTCTGAATTCAGTACAATTTGTGCTTTTTCACCTTCTGCATGGTTAATTTTTGCTTGTCTATTACCTTCCGACTCTAGAATTTGAGCTCTTTTTTGACGCTCTGCTGCTACCTGCAATTCCATAGCTTTAAGTATAGTTTGCGGAGGTTGAATATCTTTAATTTCATAACGCATACATTGTATACCCCAATTTATAGCAGCCTGATTAATAGCTGCTACAATTGCTACGTTTAAAGTTTCGCGCTCTTCAAAAGTTCTATCTAAAGGGAGTTTACCTATTTCCGAACGCATAGTAGTTTGAGCAAGCTGTGTTATGGCATAGTAAGGATTATTAACACCATAAGATGCTGCCATTGGATCAATGATTTTAACATATAAAACGCCATCAATAGATAATGTTACGTTATCATTTGAAATAGCTGTTTGAGCGGTAACGTCTATTGCTTCTTCTTTTAAAGTATGTTTGTATGCTACTCTTTGAATGACAGGGATTAGTAAATTTAAGCCAGGCTGCAGTACCTTATCGAATTTTCCCAATTTTTCTACTACCCATGCTTGTTGTTGCGGTACAACTTTAACCATTTGTATTATAACTAAAATCGCTATAATACTGAAAATTAATAATGCATATTCCATAATTCAATACCTTTTTTTATTTCCACTCTATATTATTTTTAATTATAAAAAAAGGATTTAAGTTAAACGGTACTTAATTATATTTTTTTTATCAATAAAATAGGTTTTAATTACTTTGAGTAAAGAAAGAATGCTTGAATATTCTTCAAGTTGTTCATTTACATTTTTTATCTCATTTAAAGCACTATTAAAATCTTTCTGTAATAAATAAGTTTCAGCAGCTTTATTTTGTTCTAGTGTTTTAAGTAAAATATTTTGTAAAAATCTATAATAATAGTCGTCTAGTTTAGGTATATCAGACATAATAATAAATCATATAATTATTGAGATCTTAATTTATATATTAATTTTTAATAATTTAATAATTTTTAACTAGATTTACATATACTTAAGTCTTTATCTACTATGTCGGAATCTATATTTAAACAGTCAAGGATTGAGTGAAATACATAATCATGGCTAATTTCGGTATTAGCATAATTTTTAATTGAAGATACTGAGTCAGGATATTTTGCTTTAAAATCGTCCGATACCCAAACTATAAGAGGTACGGTTATTTGTTCTGCAAGTAGTGGGCCACCGTGACCGTAATAACCATTTTCTCCTAGTGATTCGCCGTGATCGGATACATATAATAAAAATGCATTTTTATCTTTAAGCAAATCTATTAAATTAGATAAAAAAAAATCGGTGTATAAAATTGAATTATCATAACTGTTAACTAAAGCAAGCTTATCGCAATCACTTGCATCCCCCTTAACCTTAATAGGGCAGGTAGGGGTAAAATACTCAAACTCTTTTGGATATCTTGCGTTATAGTTCCAGTGACTTCCTGAGGTGTGAACTACTAAAAATTGTTTCTCTGAATTTGTTATTCTTTCTTTTATAAAAGGCAATATTTTTTCATCATAATCATTTAAAGAGAATAGGGCAGAGCCGCCCGGTACTATAGTAAAATTAACGTCGTTATATATATTACTGAGGTCAAAATTTGCAAAACTCCTCATTAAAGTTTGAGTACCGATCCAGGTAGTATTAAATCCAAGATTTGTTAAAATTGATAAGAAGCTGTTCTCTTGTCTAGTATTTTTAATTTGACTTGCAGGATAACGTGAAAGTAATGACGGTACGGAAAGATAGGTAAGGTTAGAAGAAGATTTAGCTTTGAAAGAAATTAGGTTTTGAGTAGTCTTTAAGTAAGGAGTCGTATCTCTTTCATAACCGTTAATACCGAAATGATCAAATCTTGCTGATTCTCCTATAACTAAAACACCGATAATATCTTTATCTGACTTATCTATAAAGTTATATTGTTTGCTAATATCTATACATGCATAATTTTTATCACCGAAATTTCCAGCAAAATTAAGGTAGCTATTATGTAAATACTGAATGGGAAAATAATTTTTTAGTATCTTAAATGAAGGAGTAATAATATTATATACAAAAATAAGTAAGCAAGCGGCAGATAATATTTTTGTTACAAATGATTTAGAATTTTCGGCGGCAAAAGATTTGAGAGTATAAAAACAAGTAAAAAGACAAAAAATTATCCATATTATTAACTTAATGCTGGTTAATTCATAAACTTCGTTTAAATCCGTTGAGAAAAAACTACCTATTACTTGTTTAGTAGGATTGATTTTGAAGAAATAAATGTAATAACTAGCAATAGCGGATGTTATAAATAAAAACCCCACGCCGATTTTTAACACTAATCTATGTACGCTAAGACCAAAAAATGCTATAAAAGAAAATATATAAATATAACAAAAATCTTTTGATAACTCTAATATCCCTCTAAAGATCGTTGCTTTATAATAATCAAATTTATAAATCAATATTGCGGTATTAAATAACAAACAATAAATAAAGGCTAAAATCGCCGATAATTTAATTAATTTGATATCTATGTGTTTTTGAATAGTTTTTAGCATATATAATAATTAATAAAGTAATTTTTATAACTATCATGATCATAAAAAATCTTCAAGAATTTTATCGGCTTTTAATACCAAATGCTCCGCTTATCGCTATTGATTACGGAAGCAAAAAATTAGGAATCGCATTATCTAATCAAGAACGTAGTATTGCTATGCCCTTAAATACTATAACCGAGATAAATAAAAAAATTGTTATTACTTCCTTGCTTAATATCATCGAAAAATATAAAGTTTATGGCGTGGTAATAGGTCTACCGATTGATATGAGCGGAGCAGTAACGGAGCAAACAAATATAGTGATGAAATTTGCTGAAGAGCTAGCAGAATCTATAAACTTGCCTATATATTTACAAGATGAAAGACTAACTACAAAAGCTGCAAATAATTTCCTTAAATCATTCGGCGTGAAAAGAAAAGACCGTAATAATAACGATGATGCAGTAGCTGCTAGTATGATTCTTGAAACCGTGCTTGATTCTATAAAAAAACTTTAGATTATCATTAATTGAATATCGTCATTGCGAGCGACTGTAAGGAGCGTGGCAATCCAGAAAATAATAAAAAAATTCTGTAAATCAGAATTTTTAATTGGATTGCTTCGTCAATTACTTTGTAATCTTCCTCGCAATGACGTAAACTTTTTAAATTATCCCCTTTTTTAAGTAATGCCTTTCTAACTTTTCAAAAACCTTTATTGTAAAGATATATTATTTATGATAAAACCGATCCGGTAAAAATAAATAAGATATACCATGAAAATATTAATTCTAGGTGTTACCGGTATGCTAGGTAATAGCATATTCAGGTTTTTAAGTAGTGATAAAAATTTTGACATTTTTGCGACAGCCCGAAATAATTCCGCTTGTTCTTATTTTTCTAAGGATTTATCCGATAAATTAATTACAAATGTAGATGTTGAGAACCATGATTCGTTAGTTGAGGTATTTAATAAAGTAAAACCCGATATAGTAATAAATTGTATAGGGCTTGTAAAACAACTAGCTGATGCAAACGATCCGTTAAAAACATTACCGATAAATAGTTTATTACCGCATAGGCTAGCTAATTTATGTAAATTAGCTAATTCAAGGTTAATCCATATTAGTACGGATTGTGTATTTTCAGGAAAAAAAGGTAATTATAAGGAAAGCGATTTTCCTGATTGTTATGACCTGTACGGTCGTTCTAAGTTTCTTGGTGAGGTAGGTTATCCTCATGCTATCACTGTGCGTACTTCAATTATAGGTCATGAGCTGGCAGGCAATAGAAGCTTAATCAATTGGTTTTTAAGTGCAGAAGGGCAAGTGAAAGGTTTTGAGAAAGCTATTTATTCAGGATTCCCGACTGTAGAGCTTGCAAGAATAATAAGGGATTTTGTGTTACCTAATAAAGAGCTGCATGGGCTTTATCATGTTGCATCAAAACCGATTAATAAGTTAGAATTATTAAAATTAGTAGCGGAAATATATAATAAAGAAATCGATATTATTCCGTCAGATGAGCTTGTAATAGATCGATCACTAGATGCTACTCGTTTTAACGAGGTAACGGGATATACGCCTCCTGAATGGCGTGAGCTTGTAAAGCGTATGTGTGAGTTTGGGTAGTAAGGCCGTCATTGCGAATATAGGTTTGTCCACTCTTGTCATCCCGTGGCTTGACCACAGGATGACTACCTTAGAGTGTTTCTCGATTTACGCAATGACAGAATGAATAATAACAAAATAGGTATTATATATATAATGTTTGTAGATAAAACTTTAATGATTACAGGAGGCACCGGTTCGTTTGGTAATGCGGTGCTTTCTCGTTTTCTGAAATCCGATATTATTAATGATATTAAAGAAATTAGAATTTTCAGTAGAGATGAAAAAAAGCAAGAGGATATGCGTATTGTTTTAAATAATCCGAAACTTAAATTCTATATCGGGGACGTACGCAATTATAAAAGTATTGATGAGGCAATGCACGGTGTAGATTATGTATTCCATGCTGCTGCTTTAAAGCAAGTTCCGACTTGCGAATTTTATCCTATGGAAGCAATAAATACTAATGTCTTAGGGGCTGAAAATGTTTTAAGTGCAGCCATTAATAATAAAGTTGCAAAAGTTATAGTACTGAGTACCGATAAGGCTGTATATCCAATTAATGCAATGGGGTTATCAAAAGCGTTAATGGAAAAGTTAGCAGTAGCAAAAGCTCGTATGCGTAGTCAGGGTGAGACCGTGCTTTGTGTCACTAGATACGGTAATGTTATGGCTTCCCGTGGTTCAGTAATTCCTCTTTTTATCAATCAAATTAAGCAGGATAAAGACCTTACCATCACTGAACCTTCAATGACACGTTTTTTAATGTCGCTTGTAGATTCCGTAGATTTAGTTTTATATGCGTTTGAGCATGGACGTCAAGGCGATATTTTTGTACAAAAAGCTCCGGCAAGTACAATCGAGGTACTTGCAAGAGCGTTACAAGAAATATTCGGTAGCAAAAATGAAATACGCTTTATTGGTACACGTCACGGAGAGAAGCATTATGAATCGTTAGTATCATCGGAAGAAATGGCAAAAGCTGATGATTTAGGTGGTTATTACCGTATTCCTATGGATGGACGCGATCTTAATTATGCCAAATATTTTGTTGAGGGTGAAAAGAAAATAGCTCTTTTAGAGGATTACAATTCTCATAATACAAAACGTTTAAATTTGGAAGAAGTAAAAGAGCTGCTACTAAATCTTGATTATGTGCAAGAGGAGCTAAAAAATGCTTAAAGTAATGACGATTGTCGGTACTCGTCCTGAACTTATTAAACTATGCTTTGTGATTTCTGAGTTTGATAAATATACTAATCACATCCTAGTTCACACCGGTCAAAATTATGCATATGAATTAAATCAGGTTTTTTTTGATGATATGGGAATTAGAAAACCGGATTATTTCTTAGAAGTAGCGGCAGATAATACGGCAAAATCTATCGGGCTTATTATTGAAAAAGTTGATGAAGTACTTAAGAAAGAAAAGCCCGACGCCGTTTTATTTTACGGTGATACTAACTCTTGTTTATCGGTAATTGCCGCTAAACGCCGTAAAATTCCGATCTTTCATATGGAAGCAGGAAATCGTTGTTTTGATCAGCGTGTACCTGAAGAAATAAACCGTAAAATCATTGATCATATTAGCGACGTTAATATTACGTTAACCGAGCATGCAAGATGTTATTTAATTGCTGAAGGACTACCTGCTGAGCTTATTTTTAAATCAGGTTCGCATATGCCTGAGGTCCTTGATCGCTTTATGCCTAAAATATTAAAGTCTGATATTTTAGATAAATTATCATTAACCGCTAAGCAATATTTTTTAATTAGTTCACATCGTGAAGAAAATGTCGATGTCAAAAATAATCTGAAAGAATTATTAAGTAGTTTACAAATGCTTATTAAAGAGTATAATTTCCCCGTAATCTTCTCAACACACCCAAGGACTAAAAAAAGGCTTGAGGATTTAGAGGGATTTAAGGAGCTTGGTGATAAAATAAGGTTTTTACCGGCTTTTGGTTTTACGGATTACATCAAACTTCAGATGAATGCTTTTTGTATTTTATCCGATAGCGGTACTATCACCGAAGAAGCATCAATACTTAATTTACCTGCTTTAAATATTAGAGAAGCACATGAACGTCCTGAAGGTATGGACGCCGGCACGCTTATTATGTCAGGTTTTAAGGCTGAGCGGGTGCTGCAATCGGTAAAAGCTATTACGGAAGAACACGAGAATAATAAAAATACGCAAGATATTGTACCGGATTATGCTGAAGCAGGTCTTGTATCAAAGAAAATATTGCGTATAGTTTTAAGTTATGTGGATTATGTTAATCGCACAGTGTGGTTTAAAAAGTAATCCTATTCATTATTACCATATCAAAAACATGAAATTCTTTAAATTAATAAAACTTAACACTTTATTTTTAAGTGTTTTTTTACTAATAACTCTTATATCTTCTTTTTGCTATTCCAACGAAAATTCTTATAAAAGAATAGTTTTCCTTGTTAGTACAGAGACATTCGGCGGCAAAGGCGTATACGCAATGTATAATGAGATGAAAAAAATAGGTCATGATGTCAAAATTGTAATAGTACCTCATCCTCATCCTAATATTCAAGGAGGAATAGATACTGGGTTTATTAGTAAATTTGATACACAAGATGTGATATATCCATGCGGTAAGTATGCTTCTTATTCAAATGTTAATACAAAATGTGAAATTTCTGAACTAAAAAATTATCAGCCGGATTTTATCTTTACGCAAAACCCTTACGAAAATTTCCAAGGCTATATATCAGAACCTTTTACGGCTGCTAATTTGTATAAGGGCTTTAGAGGAACTAAAACAAAAATTATGTATATAGTCTATGGTCCGCATATCTTTCATCAAAAAAATATTGATGATGATAAGTTATCAAGTTTCATAGAGACGGTATTTGTTGATTCAGAAAGTACAAAGGATATCTTTATTAGTAATTATAAATTTCCTAAGGATAGAGTTATTGTTTCAGGTTATCAACCATACTATGAAGTAAGAAATTATAATATTAAAGAAAAACCAAACTCGGAAACCATTTTATGGCTTCCTAGATGGGAATTATCATTTAAAAATAGAGATTTATATGAAGGAGGTTCTACTTTCTTAAATTATCACTATTTTTTCTATAATTATGCATTACAACATCCTAATATTCATTTTATTATAAGACCGCATATTACACTATTTACCTATGCGGTCGGTAAAAATTACTTAAGCCAAAGTGATATGGATAATATATTAAATAGATTTTATTCTTTAAAGAATGTTACTGTTTCTGCACATGCATTCAGGTCGTTACTAGATGATATAATGGTATCAGATATTATAATAAGTGACGGTACTTCATCTCTTGCTGAAGTAGTAGTTGCCGATAAGCCTATAATTTACTTAAGTAATGGTTGGAATAATGAATTTAATAGCAATGCTCTATCTAAAGAATTAAAAAAATATATGTATTTTGCTTATGAGCCGCAAGATATTATTAACTATATAGAATTTATTAAGCAAAATCATTATTTGCCTTATCATGAAAATAGTAGCGGCAGAAATCAATTTAAAAAGATGCTTGATCCTGTAGAAAACCCTGCTGCATTTATCACCGAATATTTATTAAAATTATAATAGTTTAAATAATTTATGTTAGAAGAAATTTATAATGACGGAGAAAGATTAATTCCTGGAGAAACTCATGATATTTTAGAGGTCATTCGTCATAAAAGTAGCTATAAGATTTTTAAAAAAATTATAGAAGTCGATATACTTAATAGCCCATTAATGCTAAATCAAAAAATAAAAATTTTAGATATAGGTTGTGGAACAGGACACGGAACTTTCATGCTTAGCGATATATTAGGAGTAGAAATTACAGCAATAGATATCAGTAAAGAATCTATAATTTATGCTGAACAAAATTATGGAGCATCTAATATAAAATATATTAAATCTGATTTAGTTAGTTTTATTAAAAAGGCAGAAGAATATGATTATATTGTATCAAGACATGCACTTGAGCATATTAAAGATGGGTTAAATCTGGTGCTTAATCTTAAATATAAAAAACGATTAATAGTAAATGTACCTTTTAATGAACCGGAAGGGAATATATATCATTTAGTTAATTGGATTACTGAAAAAGACTTTGAATCATATCAAAACCAAGAATTTTTATATGAAGGATTAGATGGCGTAACTAACGACACGCATTCTAAAAAAAATCCTCCTAATTCTATAATCTGTATATCCAGTAACTCAGATTTAAAGCCTATAAAACAATTATTTAACTATCCAATCTCAGCTTGGAACCCGGAATTTTTAGAAAAGTTAGGTTTGCAATTCCAAGATATATTAAAACAATTGCTGCAAACTAGGGATGCATTTAAAAATAGCGAAGAGAAAAACTTAAACTATGAAAGTAAATTAAATAATACTGTAACAGAGCTAAATAATGCTTTAGAAGAAATAAAAATTCTTAAAAATAAACTAATTATTAGTGAAGAAGAAAAATCTATTTTTTTTAAGCTCTATAGAAAAATTTAAACAATAAAACTAACATTTTATAAATTATTTTTAAAAGTTATGACAACTAGAAAAGATAAACCTCTAAATATTTATCATACTTTAGTTTCTATTATTATACCTGTCTATAATGGGGCTAATTATATGAAAGAAGCTATAAATAGTGCTTTAGCACAAACTTACAAAAATATTGAAATTATTGTTGTTAATGATGGTTCAAAAGATAATGGAGAGACAGAACGCGTAGCATTATCATACGGTGATAAAATACGCTATTTTCATAAAGAAAACGGTGGCTGCGGTTCGGCTTTAAATTATGGTATAAAAAACATGAAAGGGGAGTATTTTTCATGGCTTAGCCATGATGATATATATTATCCTAATAAAATCGAGCATCAAGTTAACATATTAAATAAGTTAGATAATAAAGATACTATCATTTATGGCGGTTATGAATTAATTGATGAAAAAGGAAACTCTCTACGTTATATTAAACCGGATAGTGTGCTACATATAAATAAACTTAATATTTCTTTATTACCTTTATTACGAGGATTAATACATGGTTGTTCGTTATTAATTCCTGCTAAATATTTTCATGAAGTCGGTATATTTAATGAAGCTTTAACGACAACGCAAGATTATGATTTATGGTTTAAAATTTTCCGTGTTGCTCCTATTCATTTTGATGAGTCTATCCTAATTAAATCTCGTTTTCATTCAGAGCAAGGTAGTAAAAAAATATCAAATCATAACGAAGAATGTAATGTATTATGGTCATCGTTTCTTCATGAGTTAACAGAAGAAGAAATGATTAAAATGGAAGGTTCTTCTTATTTATTTTTAACTCGTACAGCTAATTTTTTATCAAATAATACTCCATATAATAAAGCCTGTGATTTAGCAAATACTATGGCTAAGCAAGTACTACATGATACTAAAGTTAGTGTTATTATACCGGTATATAATAGAATAAATTGGGCAATTGAAGCTATAGAAAGTGTACTTATTCAAACACACAAAAATTTTGAGATACTTATAATAGATGATGGATCGACTGATGATATATCAGAATTAACTTCAATATGCAAAAAAGATAAAAGAATAAAATATTTTCATAAAAAAAATGAAGGACCTGCTGCTGCACGTAACTTAGGTATTAAAAATGCTATAGGAAAATATATTGCTTTCCTTGATTCGGACGATTTATTTTATAAAGATAAAATAGAAATCCAATTAAAGTTTATGGAAGAAAATAATTTTATATTTTCTCATACTTCATATAAAAAAATAAATGAAAAAGGAAAATATATAGAATCTGTTCATTCCGGGTTTTTTAGTGGAAATGTTTTTCCTCAAGTCATACAAACTTGTCCAATAGCAATGCCGACAGTTATGGGAACTTTGACATTATTCCAAGAAAATTTATTTCCTGAAAATATAAGAAGCGGTGAAGATTGTTGTTTATGGATATCTATTGCTAGTAAAAACTCAATAGGCGGTATAGACAAAGAATTGTCTAAAATACGAATTAGCGGTGGTACTAATACGTTTATGGACCCAAATAAATATTCAGTAGGTTTAATAAATATTACTTCTTATGTTCTTAATGATTCTTATTTAAGTAAATTTAGTCCGTTTACTATTAATTTGTTATTAGCAGCTGTTACACAATTAAGATTACTAGAAAATAAAAATGAAGACTATAAAAAAAGTAATATTTCTTTTTTCAAAAATAACTATGTAATTCAAAAAATACGAACCCATTGCTTTGTGACAAAAATTTTGATTTTATTAACTATTACTTCTATAAGGCAAGAAGGAATACGTGCAACAATCTCTAGAATACAGAGATGGCTTAGAAAGCATATATAAATAACTATTCCTCAAGTATCTTAACTTTTGAGCCGTCGCCGATTTTAGTCATACCTTCGGTAACGACTAAGTCACCTTCTTTAATATCGTCAGAGGTAATTTCAATTAAACCTTCTGTACGTGTACCGATTTTTACATATAATTGTTTTACTATATCACCGTCTATTTTATAGATAAAGTTACCTTGATTATTTCGTTGAATACAACTTTCGGGGACGGTTAGATTTTTATGGGGATTAAGTATAAGCATCACATCTACAAAGCTATTATGCAGGATTCTTGTACCCATAGGTAAAATAATTTTAGTTGTTAAAGTACCGTTCTGATAAGTAATGCGATACTGCTCCGATTGTGCTTTTAATTTTTCCTGCAATTAAAACTTCAGTATCGACTCCAACTTTTCTGCTTAAAGACTCCGGCAATTCAATAAAAATACTTTGTGAGTTTTCTGTTCCGGTAATGCTAAAAAGATAATTGCCTATTTTTACTTCATCGCCGACCATAGACTTAATTACGCCTATTTTACCGGAGTAGGGTGCAGTAATTATCATGTCGTTGTATGTTTTTAGAGCTTTGGAATAATTAAATTTTGTATCTTCAAGTTCGCTTTTTGACCTTTTATATTCCTCGTTACTTACAAATTTTTTAGCAAATAAAGCTTCTTTTCTATTATAATCTTCTTGTTTTGTATTTAATAAAGCTGCTGCTCTAGATTTAGTAGTTTCTGCTATGTTTTTATCTATAACCAGCAATATATCCCCTTTTTTTACTATTTCTCCTTGATGTGCTGAGACTTTTTCAACTACTCTGGTGGCATTAGCATAATAATCACGGCTATTATCATTCTGGCATTGCCCTACAATATTAAATATGTCGTAAAGCTCGGCAATTTGTACTTTAGTTGCTTTTACTCCTGTAATTTTTTCTTCTTCCTTTTTACTTGCCATAGTAGAAAGTGAGATAAGTAAGGTAAAAAGAACAATAAGTTTTGCAGGCATAATATTATACTCTAAGGTGAATAAGTGTTATTCTAGTAGTTTGTCCACGGCATCTAGGGAAGGTAACTAAAAGCGTATGTTGTTGTAACATTTTTAGCTGGATACCGTGGACAAGCCACGGTATGACAAAGTGTGCTTTTTAAGCTCCTCATCTGTTAACCATTTATATTCTTTTTCTAGAATTTCAAATCTGATTTTTTCTAATTGTTCATCAAGATCAGGTTCAGGAACGATAGCAGAACCCATAAATTTAAATCCTTGATAGTTAATTTTAAGTTTCTTACAAGTTTCTTGTAATGATAATAAATTTTCTTCTATATCATCAATAAATATTATTGATTGCGGATAATAATTTGTTTTGCGTAATACATATTCAAGTACGCTTCCTTTATCATATTCTGCGGTGTAAATTATGCCGTCTTTTAATGTAGGTTTACCGCAGCCGGCATTAAAATCTTCTATTATTATCTCATCTTCTAAAGGTGAAAATTCTTGAAAAATTACCTTTAATTCAGTGAGTTCACGAATTCTCCATTCGATCATATCTTCAATTATGCCGAATTTACCGGTAGGAAGTTTAGTAAGACCCATTGCGGGTATATTTTTTTCTTTAAATAGAGCAAATATTGTTAATATATCTTGATTAACAAATTTAGCTTTTCTATCTTTAAGAACGATGCTAAGTAATAATTCACATTCTTTTCTAGTAAGTCTTTTTTCAATGCTCTTCATTAATTCTTTTCTATAATCATGTGTTAACCTAGATTCATCACTATCCATTACAATTACTTCATCTACATCAAAAAGCACCAAGTTAGTATTATCGGCTTGTTTTACCGCTTCTATAACTTCTTTAAAATCGTGAACTTTATTTATTTTGCTATACATATTTAATATTACTTGAGAGGCTAATTACTTCTTCTAAGGAATTTGTCATTACCTTTAAATCTTCTTCTCTAGACAAATTATGGTGACCGTCTTTAATTAGCTTCATTACTATTTGTTTACTCGTTATTTTTTCTAATAATTTTACTGAAACATTATAAGGCACGTCTTCATCTAACATCCCATGGATTATATGTAGTGGTGTATTTATATCAATCTGTTTCGTTGTCAATAATAAATGTTTTTTTGCATCTTCTATCAGTTTATAGCTTATAGGATATTTATGCTCACAATTTTTACCGCTTACTTCTAGTATTCCCTCTTTTTGCATCTTATTTTGATCATTTAGAGATATATTTTGCCAAATATTTTCAGTAAAATCTGGAGCAGGGGCTACACACACAAGCCCTTTTATTTTATCAGAAAATCTTAAAGCCGCAAGAAGTGCTAGCCATCCTCCCATGCTCGAACCTACTAATATCGCCTCCTTATCAATTAATTTGTCTAAAATTAGTGATACTCCTTCTAACCAATCACTAATTGTTTGATCCTCAAATTGTCCCGATGCGTTTCCATGACCGAAATTATCAAAAACAATAAAATTATAATTGTTTTTTTTACAATAATCTATTAAATAGATAGCCTTAGTTGATTTCATACTAGACATCAAGCCGTGTAAAAAAATTACAGATGGAATATTTGTATTAATTATTTTATAATTATCATAGACAATAAATTTGTCTTGTGTTTTACTATAAAGCTTGTGCATTTTAAATAATTATTTTAATAGATTGAGATTTAATGCCTTCATTAAAGTCAAGTAAACGATACAATAAATATACTATTTTGCAAGTAGTTCCTGCTCTAGTTTCGGGAGGGGTTGAAAGAGGTACTATAGAAGTTGCAAAATATCTTAAAATTCTCGGTCATACTCCTATCATAATTTCAGCAGGCGGTACTTTAGTTAAAGAGTTAGATAAGGAAGATATATTACATATTGCAATGAATAGTAGCAGTAAAAATCCTTTTGTAATTCTGAATAATGCAAAATTGATAGCAGAAATAATCAAAAAATATAATGTTGATATAGTTCATACAAGATCAAGGGCACCGGCATGGAGTTCATATCTAGCAACAAAATGGACTAATGCTAAATTTCTGACTACTTTTCATGGGGTTTATAATATTCCGAATAGTTTTAAAAAATATTATAATAGCATAATGCTAAAAGGCGAGAAAGTTATTGCCGTATCTAATTTTGTAAAACAACATTTGCTTGAAAACTATAAAATTGATGAAGATAAAATAGTAGTAATTGAACGTGGAGTAAATTGTGATTATTTTAATCCAGCAAATTTAACACCCGAAAAACTTAAAAAATGTCGTGATAAATATGATGCACCGAGCAACGTGCCGATAATATTAATGCCTTCTAGAATGACAAGCTGGAAAGGGCATCTTGTTTTAGTAGAAGCATTAAGTAAGTTAAAACATAGAGATTTTTATTGTTTAATGGTCGGTGATATATCTAGACATCCCAATTTTACTAATAGAGTAAAAGAGCTTATAGCTACTCTAAAACTTCAAAATAAAATTCAAATTTTCGGTAATGATTCGGATATAATAAACCTATATGGGATTTCCAATATTATCGTTTCTGCCTCAATCGAGCCTGAAGCTTTCGGTCGTACTATTATAGAAGGGCAGGCGATGGAGAAGCTTGTTATTGCAACTAATATTGGCGGTGCAGTAGAAACGATAAATAATAATATAACCGGTTTCCACGTAGAACCAAATAATGCCGAAGCGTTAGCACAGAAAATCGATTATTGTTTCTCAATTTTAGGTGCTGATACTGCTAAGAAAATCCAAGAAGCGGCAAGACATACGGTAATTAATAATTTCTCTCTTGATCTGATGCTAGGAAAAAACCTTGAAGTCTATAAAGAAATCTTAAAAAATTCCCATAATTAAAATTTTATTATAATCGCTATTAGTTAGTAGTGTGGTTTATGTCATTCCCGTGTGGCATTGTTGCGTAGACGCCTAATCGTCATTGCAAGCGACTGCAAGGAGCGTGGCAATCCAAAAAAAATAACAAAAAAAATTCTATAAATCAGAATTTTTACTGGATTGTTTCGTCAATTACTTACGTAATTTCCTCGCAATGACGGAAAAAACGCTCTACGCAACAATATCTTCCAGCAACGGCGGGAAGGAAGAAAAAACATATATAAAAAACTAGATTACTCTTCATTTACTCGAAATATATAGGGTTGAATAGAATGACTATTCTCCTAATAAGTTTATTTCGGCATACAAATCTTCAAGATTTATATACTGATCATAAATATTATAGTCATGAGATTTACCGTCATGATGTACTACAAGCATTAAAGTTTCCGGTAAAAATTCTTTTAAAGCTTATTGTGCATTTTCTATAGATGTTTTATCAAGATTGGCAAACACCTCGTCTAAAATTAATATTTTAGGGTTTGAAATTATAGCTTTAATGATTCCAATTTTTTTCTTTTGACCGCCACTTGGTGCATTTATTACATCATAATTTTTATCACTTAAGTGCGTAATTAATGTAGCTAGATCTAATTTTATAAATAGTGTGTTAATTTTTTCTTCTAATGATTGATTGATCAAGGCCTGAGGTTATTACTTCAAATAAAGTAGATTGAGCCGGTATGTAACTATTCTGATCAATAAATATTATTTTTAGATTTTGATAATGGGTAGGTATGGAAATTTCACCAACGCTATGGCATGGCAGCAATACAATTTACTAAACTCTTTAAAAAAGTAGTTTTGCCTTTTCCTGAGGAAGCTGAAAGAAGATAATGTGCTCCTAATTTTAATACTAATTTTTCAAAACTCAAAATAGTTCTTTCTTCTATAATTAGGTTATAATCAGAAATTACAAGTTCATCATTTGTAGACCATGTCATTCCTTTTTTATCCTCAGAAGAAATTGCCTCTATTAATTTTGTAATTCTCGCTTGCGATATAACTGCTCCACTAAAGATTATTTTTAATGAGGCACTTGTTAAGAATGGTTTTAAGGTTTCAAGCCAAGGATTAAGTAGTAGAGCTTGCTCAAGTGTAATCTCTCCATTTTTTACTTTATAAATATAGTAAAGTGATTTTATAAATTTATCTGAGATATCTAATATAGTGGTTATAGTATTTTTTGTGCTATCTAAAAACAGCATTTTCTTTGATATTTCTTTTTTAGCTTTAAGTTGTTTGGCATATTGATTTTGTATAAATTGAGCAGAATCAGTTAACAAGATATTTGAAGTATTAGAGGATATATTTCTGATTACTATAGAAGCTTTATTTTCGTTAATTTTCTCCGCTTCTTTCCTGTAAGAAATATCTAGTTGATATAATATATTTAAAAATCCTTGCTTAATATTTTCAAACTCATTAAATATAATAGCTCCTGGAACTAAATTATCTTGCAATGCAATAAGCTGTATAATTTTTTGAGTGGTAAAATTCCAATAGTAAAAGTATTATGAAGATCAATAAATAAATTATTAGTAATAGCTTCTATATCCTTTAATCCTAAGATTTTACTTTTATATTCCTCATTTAGTAACAGTTCTAAAGCTTTTTGTTCAATTAAATCTTGAGTATTTTGTGTTAAAGAAGTTTTATATGATTGGAATAGTGTGCTTATTATATTTTTTCCACACCATAAAATACTGATTTTTGCTCCTTGAGAAAAACAAGAGGTCCTATAGCAGCAGTAGGGTCCTGTATGAGAGTAAGGTTAATGCAATTAATGTATTGTCATCATTTCCGGTGTAGTTAATAAAACTACTATTTATGCATGCTTCAATTAAATCCAAAACATTTGTTATAACCATATTTCTAATAATTGGATTATTAGAAATATGATAAAATCCTTGGGTTACATCTTTAACTTCATTTTTTGAATCATTTTTAAAATTGTTAGAAAGTATATTAGGATCAATTACCCTAATATTAGGGGTTAAGTTTGTCTGAATTTCTTTTAAATTTTCCTGATAATTTAAGAAATCAGTCCCATAATATGTTAAGCTCAATATGGCAGCTGTAGAAGTTAAATAAATTGGTACTGAATAATTAGGAAAAGTTGTGATGAGATTTGTAGTAATAGGGTAGATTAAACTTCCTTTAAATGTGGCAGAAGTAAGATAATGTTTCTGAAAATACCCTTCGGTTATTAAAATTTCATCAGTAAGAGTTGTTGAAACGAAAATACTACTTCCTTTTGTCCCATTTACAATAAAACAAGTTATACCGTTAATTATTAAATACGTTCCATATGCTAACTTCTGGTAGAAGCAGCATTATTTTTATTAAAATTTACTTTATTAGATGAAATTGTAGATATTATATCGTCTATATCATAGCCTAAGTTAGAAAAAGATTTTATTACCGGATTTTTACGAAATAAAAAAGAGAATACCATAATTTTTATTAAAAATAATGGCATTATATGTTCTTAAAAATAATACACAAGTAGAAACAATTATTATATATAGGGGCATTGTTTATTAAAAATAGATATAGTCATTGCGAGTGGGCGTTGTTGCGTGTATCGAAAAAAGCACTCAGTGTCATATCGTGGCTTGACCACGGTATCCATAAAAACAACTAAAAATACTAATAATGTTAGTATTTTTAATTGGATTCCCGCTTTCGCGGTAGTGGGCTTAACTTGTAAAGACAGTATTATGTATTAACGAGAATATAACTCGATTACTAAATGAACTTCTGCTTCAAAAGGATATGGAACATCAGAAAGAGCAGGAACTCTTAAATATTTACCGGTTAATGAAGGTACATCAAATGATAAATAGCCCGGTGTTGTTTGACCTTGTTTTGAAACGGATTCTTGGATAAGCGGTATTTGTTTTACGGATTCTTTAACTTCTATAACATCACCTTCCTTTAGTCGTATGCTTGCTATATCGGCTTTCTTACCGTTTAATTTAATATGTCCGTGTGAAACTAACTGTCTTGCAGCAAAAATAGTTGGAGCTATGTTCATTCTATAAACGACAGTATCAAGTCTGCTTTCAAGTAACCCAATGAAGTTTTCACCGGTATTACCTTTCATTTTTTGAGCAAGTGCAAAAATATTCCTAAATTGTTTTTCAGTGACACGACCGTAGTGGCATTTTAATCTTTGCTTAGCTTTTAAATGTAAACCATAATCTGAAGTTTTAATCATGGTATTCTGCCCATGCTGCCCGGGACGATAATTTCGTGTATTGAAAGCATCCTTGCTATCACCCCATAGACTTACCCCAAGTCTTCTACTAGCTTTATATTTAGAACGAACAATTTTTGTCACTGATAATATCCTTAACTTTTATTTGAATTACAGCGTTATTCAAAAAGCTTGATACAAGCGAATTTTCTGACATTCGCCTTTGCTCACGTACTTTTTGTACGCTCCGCAGGCTCAGTCGTCAATTCATCTTGTCTAAAGCTTGCCGAATCTAGCTTTGTAAGAAAATATATACATTTCTTACATCAAAGTCAATCATTGATTTTTAACCTAAAACTTTTTATACTTAAATAAAAAAAATCGTATGAGTTCTTTGGTAAAATCAATAAATTTAGGTAAAATAAATTACTCTCAGAGTACAGTGAAAGACTATATATTATTAATGAAACCACGTGTGATGTCGCTTGTGATTTTTACGGGTTTTGTAGGTATGTGGCTTGCTCCTTATTCGGTGCATCCTTTTATTGCCGGTATTGTAGTTGTTTGCATAGCTCTTGGTGCAGGTAGTGCAGGGGCAATTAATATGTGGTACGATAGAGATATCGATAGCTTAATGAAACGTACTCAAAAAAGACCTATAGTCAGAGGTGCTATAGAACCTGATGAAGCTTTATCTTTTGGTTTGATAACGGGATTTTTTGCAGTATTTTTTATGGCTTTATGTGTTAATCTACTTGCATCCTTTTTACTGCTATTCACTATTTTTTATTATATCTGTATTTATACTATTTGGTTAAAGCGTCGTTCTATACAAAATATTGTTATTGGCGGAGTATCGGGAGCATTACCTCCTGTGATAGGTTATGCAGCGGTAAGCAATACTATATCTCTAGAGTCGATTATATTATTTTTGATTATTTTTATTTGGACACCGCCGCATTCATGGGCTCTTGCTTTATTCTGTAACGAAGATTATAAAAACTGTAAAGTACCGATGATGCCTGCAGTAAAAGGGAATTTATATACTAAAAAACAAATTCTAATTTACAGTATTCTTTTATTTATTGTTTCGCTAATGCCTTTTTTTATCGGAATGAATAATTTTATATATTTAATAATTTCTGGTATTCTTGGGTTAGTATTTCTATATTATTCCGGTTCTTTATTCTATGACACCCTTGATAACAAACAAGCTAAACGATTTTTTGCCTATTCGATATTTTACTTGTTTTTTATATTTTTACTTTTGTACTCAACTAACACTATATCCCCTATCAGTTGAGAGATAATAGTGTTGGGTTACTTGTTATGGAAGATAGAATTGAAACCCAACGTGAAGAAACATATCATAAGTTTATTTTCATGCAAGTGATTTTTTATTTATAACTGAAATTTGATGCTTTTGTTTCGTAATTTTGATAAGTAGGAAGAGTTAGAAGATATATCGGATTTGATTCCATGGGATCAATCTGTCATGCAATACACACTCCATCGTTGGATAAAATTACTCTTAATACCGGCTTTATAACGTACAGCCTTGCTTCCGTATTCACTTACTTTATTTTCCTGTATGTTTGGTTGCCAAATTAAAGCTTCACTCTCTAATCTATTTGAGGCAATATTTCTTTCATGCTGCTTGTCGTTATGTGTTAAAAATATGCATTCCGCTTTTATAAACGGTTTATATTGGTTATTTATGTATTGATCTAAATCTTCAAATAACTTTGCATATTCGGTGAGCCAGCTTTCATAAGCAATAATAGGAGAAAAGTTTAGATGAACTTCGTAACCTGCTGCAATAAAAATATTCACTGCTTTTATTCTCTCAATAATCGGACTCGTTTTTGGCTCTAATATCTCGCTTATCCTTGCCGGCATCAAACTAAATCTAATCCTTATTTTGCCTTCAGGATTAAAATTAAGCAGTTTAGGATTAACATATTTAGTAGCAAAAGTTGCTTTAGCACGTGGATGTTCTTTAAAGAAATTAAATATCTTTAACCAATTAGTGTGTTTCCAATGCAAACTTACATCGGTAGAACAACCTATATCATATGTCCAATATTTAGAATTTGTTTGATTGGAAATTTTAGTCGGTAAACTTGCTATATGTTTATCCAATACGTCAAGTATTTGATCTATATTTTCATTTATATATAATGTCTCATAGTTATGACGCATAACATAACAATAACTATTTCTGCAACCTCCGGCACAGCCATATATGAAGTTAGGTGTTATGTAATCAGCTGATCTTCCATTAGGACGTACATGCAAAGTTTTCGTATTTTGTACTATTTTCTTAATCATACGATTTTAAATTAAAGTTTATTTAAAATACTTACTTAGCTTCACAAACTTCAGATTTATTTACTTACATCGAAGTTGTAGTTATAAATTATTAATTACAAATATATCATAAGTTATGGAAAAACCAAGCTATCTAAATTTTGATAATAAAAATTATAAATGGAAAAATGATATTGATTATCGTAAATGCCTGGAAAGTTATAGAGTAGGTAAAGGTGAGCAAGGAGTATTAATTTGTCAACCATATAAAAATGAAATTTTGCCTTATTGGAAGTTTAAAACTCCTAAAATTGCTAAAGAAAGTAGTGAAAAAATATATGAAATATTTTTAAAATCCTTAGAGGATAATGATTTTGTTGGAGCTGATATGGCTCGTAAATATTTGCAGATGGGTTTTACTAGAAGTAGACGTTATGCTAATTATAAAGATGGGAAAAAATATGACAAAGAAAATGATTATAAGAAATTAGAAAGAGGAGGAGGGATCCAAAAAAAGTGAAAAGTGCCGATATATTTTTCAAAAAATGGCAAAAGGCAGAAGATAATAAGAAATATAAAAAGATGAAAATAGAATGGAAAAAACGATATGGGTAAATATTAGCTTTACCAAGTTAGTTTTTTTAGATTATAGTAGATTAATAGAGGATAGATTATGACTAAAGATGAAATTGCGGAGCTGTTTAAAAAATGTCTTGCTCTTCATAACAGATATCAATATCAAGAGGAAAAAGACAATTTACGAAAATTCGTTGAAACTGATCCTGAAGAACTTTCAAATTTTATTGAAACTTATAATAAAACTGAAAAATATAACAATAGGGAAGCTGAAGTTTTTCATAGCTTAAGTTCTATTTTAATGGAAAAACAATAAGATAATGCGATTAAATCATTAAAGAAAGCTATGGAACTAGATCCAAGTAAAGCATACTACCACGAAGAGCTTTTTAATAAGTTACATAGAATAAATCCAGAGGAAGCACTCGCTTCTATCAAAAGAGCGATAGGGTTAAATCCAAATAAAAAATCATTATATGAAGACCTTATTATTTTGTTAAAAAAGCAAATTATGATGAAGAAGCAGCAAAAATTACTGAAGCAATTCAAGATTTCCCTAAAAACATACCTAATTTGGTATTAGATACTGAGGAAACAAAGGATGTGTATCCATTAGGTTTGGCACAGGAATAACTGTATCAAAACGTGGGTATTTACGAGTTTTTCACTGTCATCTAGTTTGCTTGCTAACTAAGTCTAGAAAAAATAACTTCAACATTGTTACTACACTATATGTTTTGCTGGATCCCGTGAATAAATCACGGGATGACACAGAGAGGAATAATAGTCGCACAACACCCGTGACGGTCACATCAAAACAGTTTCTTTAATCCTTTTTGTAGCAGTTTGTTTACAGGATCTGCTTGTTGGTTTTCCTGCGGAGGGCTGCTTTGTTCCTCTGCATTTGTATCTTTTTTCTTTCTAAGACCTAAAGCATCTTTAATAATATTTTCAGGTTTCTTCTCCCCGCTTTTTAAGTCTTTAATAACGCTATTAAATACGTTTTTAACTAAATATGTTTGAAGGGCTTGAACGTCTAATTTATGCTGCAGATTATTTATGAATCCGTATAATTTAACGGCTATAGGCGGTAAATCCCCAATAGTAACGCTTGCACTAATATCCATCATATATTGCGGTAAGTTAATTTGACCGCTTGCATTTGCTTTGGCAGGTGAAGCATCTAAACTACATTCATTTAAATTAAGCTTGCCATTCGCTATATTTCCGCTGGCAATTAAATTTTTGAAAGATGTGGATCCGCCGCTAAAGGAGCTGTTAATAAGTCGCAATACTCCTTCGGTATTTTTAGCATTATTTACCGCATCTGCAATTCGGTTTAAATCAAATCCGCTTATTTTCCCGTTATCGCTATTTATGTTAAATTGTCCATTTAGATTATTAACATATGTATAAACGCTATTACCGTGAGAAGTAAGATCCGCTTTAAAGCTTAGTCGTCCATCGGTTATTTTTATTTTGCCGGATTGTGGAGTTAAATTTTTGAGATAGGCATTTTTAAAATCGATTTTGATTGAAGCGTTTTGATCTTTTCCTGAACTCACATAACCGGTGCTACTTAGTTCGCCACCGTAAATGCTTGCATTAACTGAAGTAATGTTCAGCGTGCCGCCGCTGATATTTAATTTTGCTTTTAAATTATGTATGATTAATGAGTCGTTAGTTAATTTATCAATATTTGCGGATAATTGCCCTTCAATTTCATTTAAAAATCCTAAGTTAATAGGATTGTTTGACCAAGGAGAATTATTTTTAGCTGTAGGTGTATTTTGAGTAGTAGGGCTACTAGTTTTACTTGGATTAGCAGTAGAGTTGTTGCTTGAAGTAATTTTCTCTAAATTAACTAACGGGCTATATAAGTTAAGGTTAACATTTGGCTTCTGAGCGGCTAAATTAATATCTCCTTTAATAGATATATTAGTATTAAAAGCGGATATTTTATTATTAATATGGAAAGTATCTTTAATTTTTTGTACTTCCCCGTTTAACTGCAGCACCCCAATCTTACTTAAATTACTTACTCCCATAAGAGACATAAACGACTCAAAATTATTAATTTTTAGATTGTGAGAAATAGTTATATCTTGTGCTAAATTTTTAAGCTCAATATCTCCTGTTAGATTACTATTTGCCGCCGATAAATTAATATTTTGCAGCTTTATTGCTGGGGAGTTATAAATTACATTAGAAGTAGCGTTCAGTTTTTGGTTAATAATAGGAGGTAATTTATCAGTCTTTAGTTTTAGAGCATCAAGTATAGGTTTTAAACTATCAGCTTGTAGCATAATATTTGTCTTATCTAAATTAGAGTTAATCTCGGTTATAATGTTACCAGGATTGATAATAATATTTGATTTTAGGTTATTACGCTCTATATCATAATTTACATTTGCTAGTAATTCTATATTTGGATAATTAAGTCTAGCATCTTTGATAGCTATATTTTTACTATCGGCAGTAATTGCCGTAGTTAGCTCATAGTCATTTTGTAAGTCAGCAGGCATACCTAAAGTTTTAGTATTGCCTTTAATATTTGCGTTACCTATAAAAGAATTATTTTCGCTATCAAACTTTCCTTCGATTTTAATTTTTTCACCGGCAACATTAATATTGGCACTTAACGGAATTATTTTTCCAATTTCTTCAATATTTCCCTCTATATTAATCTGCTGTTCTAAAGCCTTTAAAGCTAAAGTAAAGTCTATAGGACCTTTAAGGCTTTTAATTTTAGTATCTAAATTAATATCGTTAAATATTTTCTCACTATTTTTTTCTATATATATTACTTTGCCGTCTATAATTTTAAAATGACTAATCAAAATAGGAAGTTCTAATTCACTATTAGCATTAGTAGATTCTGTAGAACTAACGTTATTTTCTTTAGGGTTATTATTAGATGTAACGAATTGCCAATTTTTTTGTCCGTTATTCAAGATTTCTAGATTTATAGTTGGTTTTTGCAGTTCTATAGAATCTACTTCAATTGCTCCTCTAAAAAGAGGGAAAAGCCTTAATGATGCTTTAGCACTTTCAACGGAAACTAGATGAGGTGCTTTTGTGCCGTCTATGGATGATAATTTAATTTCTGATAGTGATACTGCCGGATTTGGTAATAAAGATAATTTTATATCGCCGTTAATAGTTAAATCTCTATTTGTAGCCTCTTTGACTTTGTCTATTATTACTCCTTTATAATTATTTAAAGGAATAACAATTAATAACAATATTATACTTATAAATATAATAAGTGAGTATTTTAAAGTTTTAGGCATAGAGCTTAACCTTCTATTTATATATATATTGATTATAGTATTTAAGGATTAATTGTCAAATTCATATAATTTACTCAATTAAAGATTAAAATAATTATATTACTATTGGGACCATATGGTAAAGTAGGAGGACATCATCCATATGCTAAAAAAGCTTTTGAAGGTAATATTAATTATGATCCTAAAAAAGGCTTTGCTATTAGTGAAGAGTTTATACTAAGAAATGAGATAGATCATTATAAAATAACTGCTGCACAAAGAAAATTATTTGGAGAGCTATATAAAAGCGGTAGACAAATACTTTACAAGAGCATACACGTATAGCAGTTGAAGCTTTAAAAGCGGGTGGAGCAACAGAGCAACAAGCGCGAGTATTGTAGCTAAAGCTTTACAACAGTCAAGGAAAGATAAGGTATTGGCACCTACTAATATTCCTTGGTATAATAAAAACAAAAACTATTAGATAAATTTGGAAGTGTATATGTAGATTTTGTACGTGATGGTGTGCTAACACAAATGCTTAGCATTTTAAATAACACAACTAAAGCAAATAAAATTTTAGCTCAAAAAGTTAATGAGATATCAAATGAAAGTAAAGAAATCATAGAAATAATTGTACAAGAAACCTTGGATAGATGCCTCCACTATACTTTATGTATGCTACAAGAGTATGAAGATGAAATGGCATTAATTATGTATGACGAAGATCATAATCAATACTCCTTAGCTGACATTAGCGATGGTTTATGCGGAGAATTATATAGTGAAGATGGTTGGATAGCAAAATATTCTAAATACCCCAATTGGAAGACGATAGAAAATATTATAGAAAAATAATCATTTAAAGCTGATTAAGGAAAAGTAAACCAGTAAAAGCATCAAGTATATCAGAAGAAGTGGTAATTAATTCTCAAGGTTCTATTAATGTCGAGATTGAAGCTGGTAAGAAGCCTGCATGGCTGAGTATGCTTGAGGCAAGACAGGGTGGCAGAATGTAAATATAAATGAGATACAAGGCGAGAATAACTGGGAGAAGAAAGTGCGTCAGTTAACGACGCAAGGGCAGGTGCTGATAACAACAGCAGTTACGGCAGCAACAACTGGTGCAGGTAGCACTATTGGAGCCGGAGCAGTAAGCAGTGCGATAGCAACGGGGATCAGTGGTTTTGCATCTAACTTAGCGGTAAATACGATCAATAGCGGCAGTAATGTAGGCAAGGGACTTAAGTCTGCAACGACTAAGGAAAGTTTAAGATCGCTCGGTAAGAATATGCTAGCAGCCGGTGTTACAACCGGAATAATGAACGGAACCGGTTTTGGAAATGTAAATTCAGCGTTAATGTACGCAATATGGCAATTGCCGAGCAAACAGGTAACCCTTACATAGCGGCACTTGCGGGCGGAATGGGTGAGGCGTTGAGCGGTCTTACTTCTTCCCTGGGTCATGAGTTCTCCGGCATAGGTCCAAGCAGCACTGGCTTATCTAACTGGAACGATACTATAGTTGCTGCTGCTACCATGCTTGTTGGCACCTCCGCCGCCGATATGCACATGGCAACCGCAGTCTCATCATCTGTTGTGGAGTATAATGATATATTACACCAAGAGCATCTAGTGTATTTATAGTATCATACATCAATAATATTTATGTCTAAAAAGCTTAAGCATTCTATGTCATTCCCGCTTTCGCGGGAATGACATAGAATTAGTTAATATTGGTATTAATTATATAGAATTAATTTTATGCTATACTTTGACCAAAATTAGTCAAAATGATATAATAGAAATAGAAAAAATACTTAAATCACATTTGAACCCTGAAGAAGGAGAACAAATTATGGGCAATATAGTGGAACGTTGGCTGCAAGAAGGTATATATATAGGTGAAATGAAATTAGCAGAGATGGCAAAAAAAATGTTAAGGAAAAATAAGCCTTTAGACGAAATTATTGAATTTACCGGTTTTACAAAAAAAGAAATTGAAGAATTACAAAAACAACTCCAAAAATAGGAGATTTAAAAACTACGGTAAATTATTCAAGCTTCTCTTTGATAATTTAAAATCACATAATCTTTAGTTATAACAGGAAAAAATTCTTTATTGAAAGGTAATAATTCGGTTGTTTGATCTGAAAATTCTATTTCAATTATGTCACCGGCACCAAAGTTAAGAATATTTTTAATTTTGCCTATTTCTTTATGATCTTGGTCTAATATCGGTAAATGATTTAAATCCGCTATATAAAATTCATCTTCTTCTAGTTCCGGTAAACTTGCTCTTAAGCAAAATATTTTATAGCCTTTTAAATTTTCAGCTTCATTTCGAGTAGCTATATCATTAAATGTACAAATTAATTCTCCTTTGGCATTTTGGCTAATTAGCTTAATATGTATATTTTCTCCTGACTCATTTACTAAATTTCTTTCAAGTATTTTTGTAGCAGGGTCGGTAAAAGATTTTAAAATTACATGACCTTTAATTCCGTGACATGATTTTATTACACCGACTAAAATTAAATTTTCTAAAGAATTCATTAATTTGCCTTTAAATTTTGATAATTATATATAATAATATATTTAAAAACTTTTTTATAGACATGATAAAAAAAATAGCTGCTGGCATCATAATTTGTTTCTCATTATTATTATTTATAATTTTTGGTGCATTATCGTTTGTTAACTATAATTCGGTTACTAATAATTTTACCAGTCATTTAGGAATTGCAAAAGAAAATATCGGAAAAATAAAGATGAATAAATTTCCTTTACCCTATTTAGTTATTGAGACGATAAGAGAAGAAGGAAAGTTAGATTTAGAGCAGATTAAAATTCATTTTTCATTATGGTCGCTTATAAAATTTAATCCTAAAATTAATAAAATAGATATATTAGATGCTAAATTTTATTCAAATTCTAATGTATTAAATATTTATAATCATGAAGAGTTAATAAAGAATTTCTTTAAATATAAATTACAAAATATAAATCTAAATGTTACTAATCTAAGTATTATTAATAAACAAGATTATTCTATTTTAAATTTTAATAATTGTATATTTAAAAAAGAAAATGCTGTATCGTCTAATTATATATTTAAAACTACAAGTAACTATATAGGTAAAATTTCAGGTTCAATTAATAAACATGACGATACAGTAGATTTTAGTCTTAATATTGATAATAATGATTATGGTTTTAAGTTATCACAAATTTACAAAGATTCTAAGCTTACTAGCGGTAGCGGTGAATATCAGATTAAAAATTTAGCATCGGTAATGTATAATATATTACCGGATTTAAACCATCTTTTTAATAAATTTAATCAAAATGAGGCAGTAAACGTTAAATTTAATATTTCAAATAATGAAGATGAAATAGAGCTAAAAGACATAGTAATAGCATCGTCTTTTATTACCGGTAATGGATTTGTTAACATTGCTAAAAATGATAATATTACTACTAATGTGAAACTAAATTTTCCTAAAATAGATTTAAGTTCGTTAATTTCTCCAAATGTAGGGGTAACATTTAATACTTCTTCTTCAAATATTAGATTTATTTTTGCCGATAAATTACTTAAAGCAGACTTGGCAATTAACGAAATAATTTTAAGTAATAATGAAGCACTAGAAAAAATAGTTTTTTCTTCTAACTTATCAAAGGGTACTTTAAAGATAAATGAATTTTCAGGTAATATTAAGTCAGGTGGGGAATTTAAGCTTACAGGTAATGTAACACAGAATGCCGTTAGAAGTATGTTCGATGGACAGCTATATTTAAAGCACAACGATATAAATTCGTTACTGAATATTTTAGGATTTAACGACGTTACTATTAAAGAAGCTATTCCTTTTAGCTTGTCATCGGATTTAAAACTCACTTTAATAGATTTATTTTTTAAAAATTTATTACTCAAAACAGATAATTTAAATTTATCAGGAAATTTTTCTAGTAAATTTATTGCTCAAACACCTCGTTTAGATGCTACGCTTAATATATCTTTGCTTGACTTAAGCAGTAGAACGTATCCAATAATTTCGCCGCTTATCGAATTTACAAAAAATTTAACTAAAGATATGAAAACTTTAGATTATCCCAGCAAATTTATTCCTATTAGAACAATAGGATATTTAGCTAATTTAGATATTTTAATAGATAGCGTTAAGTATAACGATCATATATTTGACAAAATGAATTTGCTTGCTAAAATCGTACCGGCTAATATAAAAATTAGTAATTTAGATTTTAAAACTGCTAACAGCTATTTATCAACTAGCTGGAACTTGGATGCATCGAGTGTATTACCGTCTTTGATCGTAGAAATTAAGGACGGTAATCTTACTACTGATTTATTATCACCGGCAGGAATGCTTAATTTAAGAAATAAATTAATAAATGATTATAGTCTAGATAAAGCTACATTGCAATTTTACGGGACATTATCAACATTATCACAAAATGATTTAATATTGAAAAATGTTAAATTTTATGTAGCAAATAATAATAATCTATTACAATTTAATAATATTGAAGCAGAATTATTAGGCGGTAAGCTTCAAGGTAGCGGCAATATTTTATTAGAACCTTATTCTATAAATTTCGTATATGCTTTAAATACAATAGATTTAAACAAAGTCTCGGCTCTTATGCCTAAAATATTTACTGCAAGTAGCGGAAAAGTAAGTATAAGCGGTAGTTTAGGGACTAACGGTAACACTCTTCAAAGCCAGCTATATAACCTTACTACAAAATCACAATTTGCTATAAACAATATAGATGTTAATAATTTTGCAATTGATTCTTTTATAGAAAAAATTAATACAGCTGATTATAAGGTACAAAATTTAGATCAAGAGATAAATAGTGCTATAACCACAGGACAAGAAAATATTAGAGGCATAAGCGGTGATATTGAACTACAAAAAGGTATTGCCCTTTTAAAGAAAGTAAAATTTGCAACACAATATAGTAGCGGTGCGGCCTCTTTTGCAGTTAATATATATAATTTTGATATGTATGCATCGAGTATTTTATCATTTTATGTACCGGCAAGGCGTGTTAAGTTAAATACCTCAAATACGAGTTCCGATAAAGATAGTTTGGCACATCTTAATATAAAAATGCAAGGGAGTATTTTTGCTCCTAAGAAAACTTTTGATAGTAGTGAGCTAAAAAAATTACTTATACTACAAACAACTGAAGACAAAACTACTACAGATAACCATTAAAAAATAAAAATAAATGACTAATACTAAAACTTTAGAAGAAAATATTAGCTTTGAAGAAGCTTTAAAAGAACTTGAGGAAATTGTTAAAAAAATAGATAACGGACAAGAGAGTCTAGAGACGGCAGTTAATAGCTTTGAAAGAGGTATTTTACTTAAGAATCATTGTGAGAAAAAACTAAAAGAAGCTCGGTTAAAAATTGAAAAAATTACTAAACTTGCTGATTCTACGGTGGTCTTAGAAGAGACGGAAGTGTAGTGTTGACATAAAGCATACATTGTACTAATATCGTAAGATGACAAAGAAATGTAATGATAGCTTTTCTGCTGAAAAAATTATAAGTTAATAAGTGAGCGAAAGGTAAGTTTTGAAGAAATAATATCAGTTATAGAAAGTAATTGTTTATTGGATATAATAAAACATCCAAATCCTAATAAATATTCAGCAGGACATGGTTAATAATACCTATGGTTAATCATATAATTGACTTTATCTACACCGTTCCTAATATTGTTTTGATGAGTTTTTGTGCGGGATGTTTATATTTAACAAAATACATTATTCCTAATAATTTTCAAAAAAAAGAGCTTGGAAGTTTTGGCGGGTTTTATCGGGTGTAGTCGGTAGTATGTATGCGGTATCAACCGGTTTTGTATTAATTTATTTACTCGGTAATTTTAATAAAGCACAAGAAGGGGTGGTAGCAGAATCTATAGTGTTGATGAGGCTTGCAAATAGTGTAGGTTGGCTTCCCCATGAAATGAGACCTGCAATTTATCTAGATATTAAAAATTATACCAAAGATGTAATGCAGTGTGAATGGCAATTAATGAAAGACGGCAAGAAAATCGGTCATGAAGCTCTTAGTTTCCTCCAAGATATTAATAAGCGACTACAAGCTTATAAAGCAAGCGAGCAAATGCAGCTATTTACTAAGCAGGAAATCATTGAGGAGATAAAAGAGCTTTATACCGTAAGGTATAACAGGATTAAAATGTCCTATTTTTCCTTAAATATTCAATATTGGATAGTTGTATGTATAATGACCGCTATTAATTTAATTTTTGTCTGTATGCTTGGTACTAAACTTTATCTACATAAGATTTCGGTTGGTTTAGTTTGTATCACTTCATCATCAATGCTTTTTTTATTATTTACATTAGACAAACCTTTTCGAGGTTCTTTCGCCGTAAATCAATATGACCTTATTGAGGCTGTACATTATATTGAGAGATTAAATTAGTGATATCTGTAACAACATAACGCCACAATTTATCCGTGCCTTTGGTAATACCGATGCGGGTAGTAGTAGAGTAGGGGAGTTTTAAACCAATATCGCTGACAAAAAATTCGTTGTTATTTATAAGATTACATTTATTATGAGAAGTATTAATTCCTAAATATTTGCATAATTTACCCGGACCGTTGAGGTATAGATTTTCAGGCGAAATAACATGTACGCCTCTTATTAAGGTCGCAGCAGGGAAGCCTTCACTTTCAGTTACGAAATTTAAACAATAATACATTCCGTAAATTAAATAGACATAGCTAAAGCCTGCAGGACCAAACATTATATCCGTTCTTTTAGTCCGCCCTCTTGCTGCATGGCAAGCAGGATCATCCTGTCCTATATAGCTTTCAGTTTCAGTAATGATAGCTGTCTTACCTTGGAAATAAAGAGCTTTACCGATTAACTCAGTGCTTACTAGGTTAGTATCTCTTGCAAAAAATTCACGAGGTAAAGGATTTAAATTCATTTCACTATAGTATTTATATTTATGATCCTAGCAAAGCATATAGATGTCATTCCTGCGAAAGCAGGAATCCAGAAAAAAGCGAAATTATTTGAGCTTTTAATTCTAAAGTTTAGTGTGTTTATACCTTTTAGTGGCTGGATTCCCGCTTTCGCGGGAATGACATCGAACTTCTGTATCATGCAATAAAACCCCATTATAAAACGGTTGGCATTTGATGATTCTTTTAAAGGTAAGCCACAAGCCTTTAAGTGTGCCGTGTGTTGTTATAGCTTCTTTGGCATATTCTGAACAAGTGGGGCGAAATCGGCAATTATTGCCAAGTAGCGGGGAAATGAAATATTGATAAAACTTTATTATTAATAAGAGTATTTTACTCATTTTGCAGCTTATCTATAATAGTTTCCATTGTTTCTTGAGTTAGATCTTCATAATAATCATCATTGATTTGTATGACCGGAGCGTTAACGCATGCTCCTAAACATTCTATCTCGCTTAAAGTAAATTTTTGATCTTCAGTAGTTTCTTTGAGTGTTACACCTAATTTCTTTTCACAAATTTTCATTATATCATCACTACCACGCAGCCAGCAAGGAGTAGTAGTACATACTTGAATATGATATTTACCGACGGGCTTTAAGTTAAACATAGTATAAAATGTTGCAACTTCATAAGCCCGCATATAAGGCATTTCTAACATATTTGCAACATATTCGATAGCAGGCACGGGCAGCCAACCGCCATTTTGACGTTGTGCTAGATCAAGCAGTGGAAGTATGGCACTTCTTTTACCTTTCGGCGGATATTTCTTTATAATCTCTTCTGCTAGATTTAAATTTTTCTTATCAAATATAAAATTTGTGTTCATATATCTCTTATATTATTCCTGTGTGGATCGATTTTCCCGCTGTCATCCCACGACTTGATCGCGGGATCCAGTTAAAAAATACTAGTATTTTTATTGTTTTTCTGGATACCGTGGTCAAGCCACGGTATGACAAATTTGGCATTTTCTGATCCATGCAACAATGCCTGCTCGCAATGACGACCTATCTATCTATCTCACCAAATACTATATCAAGTGTGGCTATAATAGTAATAACATCTGCCATTAAATGACCTTTAGACATAAAATCTAGTCCTTGCAAATGAGCAAAGCCTGGGGCTTTAATTCGGCATCTATAAGGTCTGTTATTGCCGGTTGAATATAAATATACTCCGAACTCGCCTTTAGGAGCTTCTACTGCTTTGTAGGTCTCGCCGGCTGGTACGTCATATCCTTCCGTATAGAGCTTAAAATGATGAATCATTGCTTCCATAGATTCTTTCATTTTAGCTCTTGTCGGTGGTGTTAATTTAGGATCATCGGTTTTAACTGCACCTTTCGGCATTTTTTCTATACATTGCTTGATTATCTTAACAGATTCATACATTTCAAGCATACGAACGAAATATCTGTCGTAACAATCACCGTTTTTGCCGATTGGTACTTTAAAGTCCATTTCATCGTAAACGTCATAAGGGTTTGACGTGCGTAAATCCCAAGCTATACCCGAACCTCTAAGCATCGGTCCTGAAAACCCCCAGTTCATTGCCTCTTTTTGAGACACAACGCCGATATCTACTAAACGTTGTTTCCATAATCTATTTTCATTTAGTAGACTTTCAGTATCGTGAAGTTTAGGAGGAAACTGCTCTATGAACTTATCTATATCCTCAAGTAAACCATCGGGTAAATCTTCTGCAACTCCGCCGGGTCTGAAGTAGTTTGAATGCATACGAGAGCCGGAAACACGCTCGTAAAATTCCATGATCTTTTCTCGCTCTTCAAAAAGCCATAATAGAGGAGTAGTAGCACCGATATCTAAAGCTTGGCTGCTGATATTTAAAGTATGGTTAAGAATTCTTGTTAGCTCTGAGAATAGCACCCTGATAAACTGAGCTCTTCGTGGGACTTCGCATTCTAATAACGACTCGACAGCTAAAGCAAATGCATGTTCCTGGCACATTGGCGAAACATAATCAAGGCGATCAAAATAAGGTATAGCCTGCAAATATGTTTTATGCTCAATAAGTTTTTCCGTACCACGATGAAGTAATCCAATATGAGGATCGGCGTTATTTACTACTTCTCCGTCCATCTCAAGTATTAACCTTAAAACTCCGTGAGTTGCCGGATGCTGCGGACCAAGATTTAGAGTTATAGTTTTAGTGTTGTTAGTCATAGTATCCGTCATTGCGAGGAGCCGTAGGCGACGTGGCAATCCAGTTAAATAATTTCATCATATAAATCTTTCCAATTTACATTCATTTGCTCAATTAAATTAAGCTTTTTTGCTCTTGAGCCTGATTTAATTTGTTTTTCTCTAGTTATTGCAGAATCCATAGTCTCATGAATTTCATAAAATACTAGCATTTTACAACTATATTTTTTACTAAACCCATTAGTTGTATTATTTTTGTGTTCATATATACGTTTGATAAGATTAGAAGTTACTCCTAAGTAAATAGTACCGTTTCGTTTATTAGCAATAATATATACAGTTATACAGTCGGTTGTTTCATAATTTTTACTGGATTGCCACGCTCCTTGCAGTCGCTCGCAATGACGACTTGGGTATCCTCCTCGCAATGACGTTGTTACTTCCCAGCTTTCTCATCCCCAGGCAATATGTAAGTCGGGCTGTGCCAGTGAGAGCTAAAATCAAACTCGCGATATTCTATGTCTAAATCGACCGGTTCATAAGCTACTTTCTTTAGCGCCTCATCATATTTAACTTGCGTATAACCGGTTAACGGGAAATCTTTACGTAATGGATGCCCCTCAAATTCATAATCGGTTAGTATTCGTCTTTTATCATCATTGCCATCAAAATTTATCCCGTACATATCGTAAACTTCACGCTCATACCAACAAGCGGCACTAAATATATTCATTGCCGAAGGTATAGTTTCTTTTTCAGATATATCTACTTTTATTATTAAACGCTTATTTAATTTTAAGCTTAGTAAATTATATACTACTTCAAATCTTTTATCTCTTTCAGGAAAATCAGAGCCGAATAAATCCGTAAGTACAGTAAAACGTAATTCTTCCGATTCTTTTAAAGCTTTTAAAAACGTTAATAAAAAATTCGGCGCAATTTTATAAGCTAAATAATCCTTAACTGTGACCGGAGTTATTAAAATACTAGATTTAGCTGCAAGTTTTTCAATGAGTTTGTCTAGCGTCATACTTAAAACCTGTAGTGCGTTTAATTTTTTTCTGTAGCTGCATAAGCCCGTAAATTAATGCTTCGGCAGTAGGAGGGCAGCCAGGGACATATATATCAACCGGTACGATTCTATCACAGCCACGCACTACCGAATAGGAAAAGTGGTAATAGCCGCCGCCGTTAGCACAGCTACCCATTGAAAGCACCCATTTAGGCTCAGCCATCTGATCATATACTTTACGTAGAGCCGGTGCCATTTTATTAGTAAGCGTTCCTGCGACTATCATAAGGTCGGACTGCCTTGGACTTGGTCTAAATAACATACCGAAGCGATCCATATCATATCTGCTTGCTGCTGCCTGCATCATCTCAACAGCACAACAAGCAAGTCCAAAAGTCATAGGCCATAAGGAATTAGTTCTCGCCCAGCCTATAACGTCATCAACTTTAGTGAGTAAGAATCTTCTATTAGAAAGCTCATGGTTTAATAATTCGTCTTCTTGATAAAAGTTATTATGCATGTTTATTCTTAATAAATTAAATACAGTAAATTAGTCATTCCGTACACGTCATCCCGTGGCTTGTCCAGCTTTGTTGCATGGATACCGAATCGTCATTGCGAGCAACTGTAAGGAGCGTGGCAATCTCATGAAATAATGAGAAACTCCTGAGATTACTTCGTCAAAACTTACAGTTTTTCCTTGCAATGACGGAAAAACCGATCCAGGCAACAAAGCTGGACAAGCCACGGGATGACCCCAAGTATTTTTATTACCAGTCTAAAGCTCCTTTCTTCCATTCATATATGAACCCGATAGTAAGTACGAATAAGAAAAATATCATTGAGAAAAAGCCTATTTTACCTATTGTATTAAGGCTAATAGCCCAAGGCACTAAAAATGCGATTTCAAGGTCAAAGATAATAAATAAAATAGCAACTAAGTAAAAACGTATGTCAAATTTTGACCTTGCATCACTAAAAGGTTCAAAACCACACTCATAAGGCTCTAGCTTATCTTTATTATATTTCTTTGTCGATAATAGGTTAGGTAGAATCATTATTAAACCGGAAACCAATACCGCAATACCGAAAAATATAGCAATCGGTAGGTATTCTTGTAAAAGCTCTGAGTTTTGTAGCATATGTTTTTTATTATTTAATTTCTGTGTCATACCATACAAAATGTCATCCCGCGACTTGATCGCGGGATCCAGACTTTTTAAATTTTGTTCTGGACCCCGTGGTCAAGCCACGGGATGACACAGTGGGTTTTACCGGTCCACGCAACAAAGCCTACTCGCAATGACGTAGGTTTAATGACACTTATTTCTATATTTACCTCAAATAGCATCAATTATCAACGACAATATCAGGTTTAACTAGTAACTTCATTAAAACTAGTACCCAAATACTGCTTGATATCCACCATATTTGCCAAATATTATATGAAATCATGCCGATAATGTAGTAATTTATAAAACATGCATAAGAAGCTGACCTAAAATTATTATTCTTTATTTTATCAATTTGTTTTAAGTATTTATAGGTTAAGCTTAAAAATAATATTAAACCTATTATACCGAGTTCAAGAGTAATTTGTAATATATTATTATGAGGATGAAGCGGCAAAGGATGCCATTTTTCACCTTTATAATCGATCATTTCACTATCATTGACTTCGATATATTTAGAAGAAGCAAAGCCATAGCCTAAAATCGGCTTTTCGATGATTTTGTTTGCGACGAAATGCCAAATAAATAAACGATGAGCAGCTGAAGGCTGAGTAGTTAAATATTTTTCAGATAAATATTGCGGTTCTATTTGTTTAGCTATAACGGGGAATAGTAATGAGCCGGTAATTAAACTTATTGCAATTAATTTGAAAAATATCGGCTTTATAAGTCTTGCTAAAATAAATATTACTCCTCCTATACCGAAACCTAAAAAACTTGCTAAACTATCGGAAATACTTAATAAATAAAGCACTAATATATATAGCATTAATGCATGTCTTCTTTTACTAGACCTCTTCGGACACTCTATTTCTAGAGGTAATTTGTACGTCGATCCGGTACTTGAATCCTCACGTACATTTGAGTACGCTGCGGTTCTGCGTTCTGTGTCTCCTCCAAATTCCTCTCTATAAGCGAGTTTCCGAAGAGGTCTACCGTTAGAGAGTAAAATTATAATCGCTACCCAAGCAGTAATTGAAAGTAAAGCACAGCCCCGATCTAACATATATAAGCCAAAACTAGCTTTGAATATTCTTGTTAAAAAACCATGAGAAGAATATTCGATGAAGAATAATAATATTGCTGTGAGAATTCCGAATATTAAGGCTTTTTTAAGCTGTAAGCGATTTTGAAAAGGAGCAGAATTACTAACGATAAATCCAAGGAATAAGAGTATGAAAACTTGAGTAAAAGTAGCTAAGCTATTAATAGGATGAATTGCGAATAAACAAGATATAAAGCACCAAGCGGTGAATAATAGTTCGGTTTTTATGTCATCCCCACGAAAGCGGGAATCCATTTTATTGTTTCTAGATTCCTGCTTTCGCAGTAATGACATAGACATTTGTGGTAGGGTATTCCGTACAACAATACTTAGCAAAAAAATTGTAACAGTAGCTGCAGCTGATAAGCCCGCAAGCATCCCAAAGCTTGGAATTAAAAATATTAAACTTGAAATTAAATATTGCATCTAAAAACAATCTTTAGCAAAAATTTCATAGATTGGGTGTTCAAACGTTGAAAGTGAAATGCTTGAAGAAATCATCCATCCTTGAAATAGTAAATTAGGATCTTCGTCTATTTTATATTCTGTTATGGTCATCAACAAATAATTATCTTCATTATACGGATCAAGATTTTTTATACATTTATGTAATTTGATTTTTATATTACCGAAATATTTTTCTTCCCCGACTTTAAAATCTATCTCTTCAGAAGTAGCGGTAATTTTATTTAATGCAATAATTTTACCGTTTGTGTAATTCTTAAATTCAGAACTATTATTAATATTATCGTTTGGATTTAAAATAGGATGATTTTTATCAAGAGGGATTACATCATTTTCAATATCCTCGGTTGTAGTAACCGACTCTAAATTTTCTGCGAATATAGGAAAATTAATGCATATAGTAATGATAAAAATAATTTTTAGTAATTTCATAAATAAACATATTATTTTTCAAAATTATATACTATAGGGGATTAATGGCAATGATAATTTATGATATATGTCATACCGTGGCTTGACCACGGGATGACAGTAAGTCACAGTATGATATAATAACATGCTCCACTCTAAAGAACTCTTAAATTCTATTTTACGGCAGGATTTGTACAGTTTTATAATTAAGGTATTTAATACTATCCGGAGCAGAGTATTACCCAAGTAAACATATAAGAATAATTACCGATTATTTAAATGCCGTGCAAAGCGGTGATATTAATCGTTTAATCATTAATATACCGCCAAGGAGTTTAAAGTCTATTTGTGTTAGCGTTGCTTGGCCTGCTTATTTACTTGGGGCAAGTTCCACAAAAAGAATTATGGCTACCAGCTATTCTCAAATATTTAGCATTAAACACTCACTAGATTGTCGGTTTATTTTAAATTCCGATTGGTATAAGGAACTTTTTCCAAGTATTATCCTTAGTAAAACTCATAATCAAAAAAGTAAATTTTTAATGACAGCTAACGGCTTTAGATTTGCAACATCGGTCGGAGGATCGGCAACAGGCGAAGGCGGTGATATCTTAATTATCGATGATCCTCATAATCCTACGCAAATTCATTCTTATAAAATACGTAAGAAAGTTATAGATTGGTTTGAGCAAACTTTTGTTAGCAGACTAAATAATCGTAATAAGGGAGCGATAGTTTTAGTTATGCAGCGTCTTCATACGGATGATTTATCCGGTTATCTACTTAATAATAGCAATTCATGGCATCATTTAAAAATTCCGGCGATTAGTATTCAAGATTATTCTTTTAAATTAATGAATAAAGAATATCAATATCTTAGTGGTGAAGTATTAGACAGCTATAAAAAACCTCCTGATTGCTTAGCAAAGTTAGAGCAGGAAATAGGTAGCTATAATTATAATGCTCAATATTTGCAAGAACCTATAGCTATAGGGTCATCGCTACTTAATATGGAGGAAGATATTAGCTTTTATGAAAATTTACCTTCAAGATTTGATTATTTTGTACAAAGTTGGGATACGGCAATTAAGATTTCCGAAGATTCCGATTATAGTGTTTGCACTATATGAGGGGATTCTTGAGCAGCAATATTATCTAGTATCATTAGTACGGAAAAAAAATTAATTATCCTGAGCTTAAGAATTTGACGGAAAAATTAGCTAGAGAATATCAGCCAAAATTTATATTAATCGAAGATAAAGCAAGCGGTCAACAATTGATTCAAGATATAGGATTTTTAGGCGACAATATTAGAATGATCAGGATTAAGCTAAGATTTGATAAAGTTACAAGATTCGCCTCGGTAGTTCCTTTATTTCAATCAGCTAGTGTTCTAATATCCAAACAATCAAGCATAATTTTAAAGGAATTATTGAATTTTCCCCATTAAGAATGACGATATAGTAGATTCAGTTAGCCAGTTCTTGAATTTTATGAAGGATAAATTGTTTAAATATCCTACAGGGATTAGGAGTTTAATATAAAAGTAGTTGCTTTTTGTATGGATGCTGGTAATATTACAGCGGTTTAGTAGTGGCTTTAAAAACGTCATTGTGAGGAAATTGCATAGCAATTGACGAAGCAATCTCAGGAATTTTGTGCTACTTCATGAGATTGCCACGTTCCTTACAGTTGCTCGCAATGACGATGGACATCATAAAAACAACCAAGGCTGGGTAGCAAAGTGGTAATGCCGTGGACTGCAAATCCTCTATTCGTCGGTTCGATTCCGACCCTGGCCTCCAATATAGAAATTAAAACATTTTATGGAATTTATTTCGCAATTCCTAGAAATGCTTTTAGCCGAGAGAGCATTGTCAAAAAATTCCATACTTAGCTATAAGCATGACTTATTCAATTTTCAAAATTATCTTGCTAAACAAAAATTATCAGAATTAAATATTACCACAGAGAATGTTAGAGATTGGATTGAGTATCTAGCAACTAATGATTTGCAAGCACGCTCAATCAACAGAAAAATCTCAACTATAAAAAGTTATTATGAATTTTTAATTAGCGAAAACCATACCGCTTTTAATCCGGTTCTTAACGTAGATTTGCCCAAATATCAAAATAAACTTCCCGAAATATTATCTATAGATCAAATTAAATCGTTACTTGAACATTGCTCTCAAGATAATTCTCCTGAAGGTATCCGGCTTAATGCTATGATTCATTTGCTTTATGCTAGCGGTCTTAGAGTCTCGGAGCTTGTTAATCTTAAGCTTGCTGATATTCTGACTAATAAAACGTCTAAAGGAGAAGTAAGAAAAGTATTTTCGGTACTTGGTAAAGGTAATAAAGAAAGAGTCATAGTAATAAATGAACAGGCAGTTATCAGTATTGCTAAATATCTTGCAATTAGAGATGTTTTTGTGAATAAAGCTAAACCAAAAAATCTAATTTATTTATTTCCCTCATCAGCTTTAGCAGGTTATATGACTAGGCAAAATTTTGCTATTCTGTTAAAATCTGCTGCCCTTTATGCAGGACTTAACCCTGAGCATATTTCTCCGCATATATTACGTCACAGTTTTGCAAGTCATTTGCTTGAGGGCGGAGCAGACTTAAGAGTAATTCAAGAGCTACTCGGTCACGCTGATATATCCACTACCCAAATATATACTCATCTTCAAACTAATCATCTAAAAAAAGCATTATTGCATCACCCCCTTAATAAAAATTAATTTATCTTAATCTTTTATAAAGTGCTTGTTAATATTTTTTAAACTAAATATAATACGCCTTTTTAATTTAAGGCATAAATTATATGAAGCTAAAAAAAATTATGATCTCTTGTATTAGTAAACCTAGAGAAATTAAAAAAAAACATCCTAGATTAGATCAAAAGAAAGAAGCAGGATTCAATGTTTGTTCCGGGTTAGAATACGAAAATCAAGAAGTAGAATCTAGCAACTATTATGAGTTAGTTAAAAAAATTCAACAAGGAGAAATAACTTTAGAAGTTCTAAAAAATTTAAGGACATTAAAAGTAGATGATAAAAAATCTTTTCTAGCAGATGTGAAAGGTATTATATCTAACAATAGGTTACATGAACTTAATGGAAAAATAATAGAACATGCTTTAGATTTAGTTGATTCTAAAGATTCAACTTTTTTACTCCGTAGGACAAAAGAGGATAGTATATTTCGAGATCTAATATATTTAGAAGCAAAAGGAAACAAGTTTACTGTAGAAATTGATAAAAAAGGAACTTTGAAAATTAACTTTCCTAGCGGGGTACTTGAGCTTTACAAGCTATTAATTGATAATTTTTATTTGAAAAAATTTGAAGAAGAGGAATTACAGAAAAAATTATATCAAGAATTATTACCTGATTTCAAAATTTCTTTTGAAAAACTAATTGAAGAAGAGGAATTACAGAAAAAATTATATCAAGAATTATTACCTGATTTCAAAATTTCTTTTGAAAAACTAAATTTTTTTGAGAATTTATTG